>PFUQ01000174.1:0-40961 GCA_002790175.1 Flavobacteriales bacterium CG_4_9_14_3_um_filter_32_8 | reverse complement strand
ATATCCGTTACAACAACTTATTGCCTGCCGACTTCACCGATAGTTACCGTGCAAAGCTCAAAGATTTTTTTTCTCGTTATAATGATTCCATCAATACATTTAATCCGACCACATTAGAGAATAATGATAAAAAGAGTTATAACATCTTTAAGTATCAAATGGATATGGCACTAAAAGGTTTACAAGTAAATTTTTTAGGAAGTCCGGATAAAAATGACATTACCTATATGCCTTTTGACCAGTTTAATGGAGTTCCCATCGCTATGGGACAAATGGGATCGGGCACTGGCAACCAACCTTTTAAAACCGTTAAGGATTATGATGATTGGTTGCAACGAGCAACTGCTTTTTCGGCTTGGGCAGATAGTGCAATCGTTTATTTTAAAAAAGGAATAGCAATTAATTATGTGCTTCCAAAGGCTGTTGTCCTAAAAATGATTCCTCAAATGAATGACATCATTACCACTGATGCCAACAAAAGCTTATTTTACACTCCAATACAGTTGATGCCTAAAACCTTTCCAGAAGCAGATAAAAAAAGATTAACGATTGCATACATTGATATGATTAACAACATCATGGTACCAACTTATAAAAAATTGAGCAATTTTTTAGAATCGGAATATTTGCCAAAAGCGAGAAACACAACAGGCATCAATGAATTACCTAATGGCGATAAATTATATACTTATTTAGTTGAATACTGGACTACCACAAATAAAACACCAGAAGAGATTTATCAAACTGGACTATCGGAAGTAAAACGCATTAGAAATGAAATGGAAGAAATAAAAAATCAGGTTGGGTTTAAAGGTGATTTGAATTCATTTTTCAATTTTATGAAAACAGACACACAATTTATGCCTTTTAAAACAGCCGATGAAATATTGACTGCCACTAGAAATATTCAAACTAAAATTGAACCCAATCTTAAAAAAATGTTTACGCTTACTCCAAAAACTAAATTTGAGATACGACAAACAGAAGCTTTTCGTGCGGCAAGTGCTAGTGCGGAATATTATCCAGGGTTACCTGATGGTTCTCGTCCAGGCATTTATTACATTCCGATTGTAGAGGCAACGAAATACAATGTTACTGGTGGTATGGAAAGTACCTTTTTACACGAGGCAATACCTGGTCATCATTATCAAAGTAGTATTCAATCAGAAAATTTAGCATTACCTATTTTTCGAAGATTTTTGTGGTATGGAGCTTATGGTGAAGGTTATGCCTTGTATTGTGAAAGCTTAGGGAAAGAATTGGGATTGTACTCCGATCCTTACCAACAAATGGGTGCATTAGGTGATGAAATTCTAAGAGCGATAAGGCTTGTTGTTGACGTTGCAATGCACACTGGTAAAATGACTAGAGAGGAAGCCATTGCCTATATGATGGAAAATGAGTCCATTAGTGAAGAAGGGGCAATAGCAGAGATAGAACGTTATATGGTTTATCCCGCACAAGCATTAAGTTATAAAACTGGAGCTTTAAAAATTTGGGAGTTAAGAGAAAAATACAGCAAATTATTGGGTAGTAAATTTAACCTAGCGGCTTTTCATGACGAATTTTTAAAAGATGGTTGTATGCCTCTAGATATTATTGAAAATTCGATGGATGAATGGGCTAAAAAACCATGATGTTTAAAAAAAGAAATTCTCTATAGCTTATTTAAACGAGTAGATAAAAGATAAGTGTTTCAAAACTATTTTCAAAAAGAGTTTATTCTTACTTTCCTAAGCAATTTTTAACCTTTCTTTCGTGTGCCTTTTTCTCGTCAATGGTATTTTGTTTACCTGAAAATACAAATTTACAATCTCCATTTTTTAAAGCTTCTAAATCTGCCATAGCTTTATCAAACACTGCATCATCTTCAGTTGCCAACATTAAATCAGATAATTCTTTTTGTTTTTTAATACAATCGCAAAAGGATATTCCATTTTCTCCAACCATTTCTTCGGAGTTGGTTTGTTTCATGGCATCTTGTAAAGAAGTTTTTTCATGTTCATTAACTTCTTCTTGATATACGCCTGTTGAACTAGTATCAGCAGCAGTTACTTCACCACTTCCATCATCTACAAAAGTTTTTTCTACAACTACTTCCTCAATTGGATCTTCATTTCCGCATGAGTTTACTAATAAGATTAAAAAAAATAGGCAACTTAAAGCTAGTAATTTTTTCATAGTAATTTCTTGTTTACAAGTTTTAAAGATAGGAAAAAAAATTAATTTACTTCGAAAAGGATTGTAAATCAGAAAGTTTTTTATAAACACCTGATAGTTTGAGTAATTCATTATGTGTACCACGCTCTACAATTTTCCCTTTTTGTATCACCAAAATTTCGTCAGCATGTTGAATGGTAGATAACCGATGAGCAATAACAATGGAAGTTCTGTTTTCCATTAATTTAAGCAACGCATCTTGTACTAATTTTTCTGATTCAGTATCTAAAGCAGAAGTGGCTTCGTCTAAAATTAAGATAGGAGGATTTTTTAACACAGCTCTTGCAATGCTTAATCGTTGTCGTTGTCCGCCAGATAATTTACTTCCTCTATCTCCAATACTAGTTTCATACCCATTTTCCATATCCATGATAAAATGATGGGCATTGGCTATTTTTGCCGCTTCGATAACTTGCTCTTTAGTTGCTTTTTCGGTACCAAGAGCAATGTTGTTAAAAATGGTATCATTAAACAAAATGGATTCTTGTGTAACAATTCCCATTAAACTTCTTAAGTTTTTTATCGTTAATTCTTTAATGTTGATTCCATCGATTAAAATTTCACCTTTTTCTAAGTCATAAAAACGAGGTAGTAAATCAGCAAAAGTAGATTTTCCACCTCCAGATTCTCCCACTAAAGCAATGGTTTTTCCTTTTTTTATGGTGATGTTGATATGGTCTAAAACAGGAGTATTTTCATAAGAAAATTGCACGTCTTTATAGATAATTTCATTTGCAAACTCCTTTATTTCTTTAGGATTTAAAGAATCAATAATGTTATTTTTTGCACTTAATACTTCTTCTATTCGATCTGCCGAAGCAGCTCCTTTTAAAACAATTGCATAAGCAGTAGAAAATGATTTAACAGGAGTTAATAATCGTGCAAAAACGACAATGTATCCAAAAAATTCACCACCCGAAAAATCAGAGTCTCCAGCTAAGACTAAACTTCCGCCATAATAAGCTAAGGTTACCATAACCGTGGTGCCTAAAAACTCACTCAATGGAGATGCAGAATCTCTTTTCCGAGCCATTTTTAGCGTTAGTTGAGTATGGGCATCGTTAATTTCATCAAACTTTTTACCAACTTGTTCTTCAGCATTAAAAGCTTTTATTATTCTTAATCCTCCTAATGTTTCTTCGATATTAGATAAAATCATACCCATCATATCTTGTACTTTGGTGGAAGAACGTTTTAAACTTTTTCCTAGTTGTCCGATAATTAAACCACTTACTGGAAGCAATATCATTGCAAATAATGTTAATTGGGCATTCATTACCACTAATACAACTACTGATAATATCACAGCAATAGGCTCTCTAAACATGAGTTCTAATGAATTCAAAATAGACCATTCTACTTCCTGAACATCAGCAGTCATTCGTGACATGATGTCGCCTTTGCGTTGTTCGGAGTAATAAGAAAGTGGTAAAACCAATGTTTTTTGATGAATTTTTTTTCTCAAATCCCTCACCACTCCAGTGCGAAGAACAGAAATGTAATACAAAGCCAAATACCTAAACACATTTTTAAGAAAGAACAAGATACCAACCAAAACACAAACAAAAAGCAGTGCAGCAACTTTATCGTTTTCTGCTACCATCTGACCTAACGAGTAATTGTAATAAGCTTCGATGTAATCTTTTGTGAAAGAAAAATGTGGTTTAGTGGTTATTGGTACAGATTCTTGGTTAAAAAGTATATTCAAAAAAGGAATGAAAAGCATTACTGACAATAACTCAAAAACAACAGATAAAATATTACAAAAAATATTTATAAAAGCATATAGTTTATATCCTCCTGCGTATTTTAATATTTTGGCAAAACTCTTCATTTAGAACAACTTAACTCCAGTAAAATTAAAAGGAGAGATTTGTTTTAATTCTGTTTTTATAGCTTCATTAACATCTAATCCATCAATAAATTTTGTGATTGAAGCCGAAGTAATTTTTTCGTTGGTTCGTGTTAATTCTTTCAAAGCTTCATAAGGGTTTGGAAACCCTTCTCTTCTTAATATTGTCTGAATTGCTTCAGCCACAACTGCCCAGTTATTCGCTAAATCGGCTTTTATTTTTTCTTCATTAATAATTAATTTATTCAACCCTTTTACTAAAGAAGTTATTGCTAAAACCGTATGTCCAATGGGCACACCCACATTTCTTAAAACCGTAGAATCAGTTAAATCTCTTTGTAAACGAGATATTGGGAGTTTTGCTGAAAGATGTTCAAAAATAGCATTAGCAATTCCTAAGTTTCCTTCTGAGTTTTCAAAATCGATGGGATTAACTTTATGTGGCATTGCAGAAGAACCAATTTCGCCAACTTTAATTTGTTGTTTAAAATATTCCATCGAAACATAAGCCCAAATGTCTCTGTCTAAATCAATTAAAATAGTGTTGATTCTCTTTAATCCATCAAACAAAGCCGCTAAATTGTCATAGTGTTCTATTTGAGTGGTGGTTTGAGAACGGTTTAACCCTAAACCATTATTAACATAGCTATTGGCAAATTCAACCCAATTAATTTTTGGATAAGCAACATGATGTGCATTTAAGTTACCTGTTGCTCCACCAAATTTTGCAGAGAATGGAATACTCTTTACTTGTGCTAATTGTTTCTCAACCCTTTCAACAAAAACATACAATTCTTTTCCTAAAATTGTTGGTGATGCTGGTTGTCCATGTGTTTTTGCCAACATGGGTATGGTTGCCCAAGCTATCGCTTTTTCTTTTAAAATATGTAAAACATCAGTTAACAATGGATAATAAATATCAGTTAAAGCTTCTTTAATGGACAAAGGAATCGAAGTATTATTAATGTCTTGGGAGGTTAATCCGAAATGGACAAACTCTTTTTGTTCATTAATGCCTAATGCTGTAAACTTATCTTTAATAAAATACTCAACAGCTTTCACATCATGGTTGGTGGTTTTTTCTATTTCTTTAATTGCCAAAGCATCTTCTCTCGTAAAGTTTTTGTAGATATTTCGGATAGAATCGTATAAAATAGAATCAAAATTTTTGAGTTGAGGCAAAGGGAGTTCGCATAAAGCAATAAAATATTCTATTTCTACCCGAACTCGATATTGAATGAGTGCATATTCAGAGAAATAATTATCTAAATTTTGAGTAACTTTTCGGTATCTTCCATCGATGGGTGATATTGCAGTTAATTCTGTTAATTCCATGGTTCATCAAATTAAGCTACAAAAATATCAATTTATAGGGAATAAAAGATAAAGAAGAAAGTTAATGGCATATTCTTCTTTAGTATATTTGAAAACAGAAATTAATATTAATTATGAGCAATTTTAAAGGTTTTGGAGTTGGGTTTAGTGCTTATGGTAAAGCAGTAGAATTGCTTTTTACCAAAGGGTTAATTTGGTACATGATATTTCCAATACTCTTAAACGTGTTATTTTTAATTTTGGGTTGGTTGGGAATAGGCTCTTTAAGCGATTACATCGAAAATTGGTTACAAGATTTATTGAAGATAGAAAAGGACTCGTTTTATGGTGCTGAGTACATCGCTCCACTTTCGGCGTATTTGTCGGGTATTGCAAGTGGAATAGTTTGGGTATTAATGAAGTTTATTTTCTTTTTTGTGTTTGCTTATTTTGGTGGGTACATTGTTATTATTTGTCTTTCTCCTGTATTTGCATTTTTATCAGAAAAAACGGAAGAAATTTTGACAGGAAATAAATACAAATTTAATGGAGACCAAATGATGCGTGATGTTGTTCGAGGAATAATATTGGCGCTTAGAAATTTATTGATAGAATTGTTTTATATGATTACCATTTTTGCTTTAGGATTATTTATACCGTTTATTGGAGGAATTATAGGCTCTATATTGCTATTTTTTATTTCGTCCTATTTTTATGGCTTTTCATTTATCGATTATAACAACGAAAGAAGAAGGTTAACTGTAAAACAAAGTGTTCAATTTATGAGAGCCAACAAAGGAATGGTAATTGCCAACGGATTGATATTCTCTTTCTTTTTATTAATTCCTTTTTGTGGAACAACATTGGCTGGTTTTGTAGCAATTATTTCTGTGATTGCAGCAACAGTTGCAACTCATAAAGTAGTAGATTTGTCAAATAATTCGTATGCAAAAAAAATTGAAGGTTAGAGTTTCGGCGGTATCTTATCTTAATACATTACCTTTTCTTTTTGGAATTTATCATTCGAATGTTATCAACGAAATAGAGTTATCTGTTGATATACCTTCTGTTTGTGCAAAAAAATTATTAGCAAATGAAGTTGATTTAGGTTTAGTTCCAGTTGCTATTCTTCCTCAATTAAAAGAATATCATATTATTTCGGATTATTGTATAGGTGCAGAAGGAAAAGTTGCTTCAGTGATGCTTTATAGTGATGTTCCATTAAATGAAATAAAAGCCATTTATTTAGATTATCAATCCAAAACATCCATCAATTTAGTTCAACTATTAGCCAAAGAATATTGGAAAATAAATCCGAAATGGTTAAAAGCAGCAACAGGTTATGAAAATAAAATTGACAATGCCATTGCAGGAGTTATCATTGGAGACCGAACTTTTAATCTTCCTAAAGTATTTAACTATCAATATGATTTAGCAGAGGAATGGAAAAAACATACCGATTTACCTTTTGTTTTTGCATGTTGGGTAGCTAATAAAAAATTAACACCAGAATTTATAACAAATTTTAATAGTGCGTTAAAAAAAGGAATAGACAATATTAAAGAAGTGGTTACTGATTATAAAGACAATAACGTCAATCAAAAGCAACTTTATGATTATTTAAGTAATAAGATTTCCTATCCATTCAACAAAAATAAACAACAAGCATTAACCAAATTTCTTAACTATATAGAAGAGAAAGAAAAAACATCTTTCGATTTTTAGTAACTGTTGAAAATAATATTTTTTATCCAATTCTTATTACTTATTTTTGTTTGAATTCAACAATAATATTTGCTCACCAATAAATGGTTTTAGTTCTATTTCTTTGGCTTTAAAATAAAAAAAATGAAAAAATACTTATTACTACTACTTATCATCTTCAATATCTTTAGCATTGCTGTTTTTGGTCAAGATGATGTTAAAAAAACTGGAAAAATAGAATATAAGTATAAAATGCAAGATGCTCGGCACCAATTTTTAACCAATGGAAATGTGAGAGAATCTTTAAATATTTATAGAGAATTATTGAAAGATTACACCAATGATGCTATGGTAAATTACAGAATTGGAGAATGTCATTATCGGTTGGATAATTTCGATTTAGCCGTTGAATATTTTCAAAATGCCCAACGAATAAACGACAAAGTTGATAAAGATTTATATTTTAGTTTAGCACAAGCCTATCATCGAAATAATCAGTTGGACGAATCATTAGAAGCCTATAATAAATACAATTCCATAGCATCTCAAAAAGACAGAAAATTTCATCAAATCACCAACAGAATATCTCAACTAGATTATGCTAAAAAGATGATGGCAAGTCCTGTAAAAGCTAAAATAGAAAATTTAGGTAATGCAATTAATTCAAGAGGTGGAGATTATGCTCCTTCTATTTCTGCAGATGGAAGAACAATGATTTTTACTTCCAGAAGATCGGATACCAAAGGTGGCGAAGTGGATAAAGCAGGTGATTTTAAATATTTTGAAGACATTTATATTTCTATTTGGGACTCTATTGATAACTCATGGGGGAAAGCTAGACCAATAGAAGGGAATTTGAATACCGAAGGTCATGATGCCTGTTTAAGCATTTCTCCAGATGGAAATAGTATTTATATTTACAGAAACGATGGTGGAGCTTATATTGGCGATATTTTTGTTTCTAAAAAATCACTAAGTTCTGGATCTTGGGGCTTACCAGTTCCATTAGAAAAACCCATCAACACTTCTTATTTTGAGAGTTCTGCTTGTCTTTCTGCCGATGGCAATAAACTCTATTTTGTGAGCGAACGAGAAGGTAAAAAAAGCGATGCTCAAGGTAAAGGAGATATTTATGTTTCTGAACGATTAACTAGGACTACTTGGAGTGAACCAAAAAATTTAGGACCTATTATTAATACACCAGATGATGAGATTTCTGTTTTTATTCACCCCGATGGAAAAACTTTATTTTTTAGTTCAAAAGGACATTTGTCGATTGGTGGATTAGATATTTTTATGTCTAAATTACAAGATGATGGTTCTTGGTCGAAACCAGAAAATTTAGGTTATCCAATTAATACCATTGATGATGATGTACATTTTATTTTAAGTTTAGATGGAAAAACAGCATACTATTCTGCTGTTAAGGGAGAAGGTCTTGGTGAACGTGATATTTATAAAATTGATTTATCGGAATATCCTATTTTGGCTGATGGTGTTACCACCAACCTTTCTATTTTAAAAGGAGTTATTACCAATGGTGAAAATAAAGTGGAAGCCAACATTGAATTTAAAAATGAAACTGGAGCAATTGCTGGAAAAACTGTTTCTAACGAATCTGGTAATTATTTCATTACTTTAGCTGGAGGTCATACTTATTCCATTACAATTAATGCATCAGGATATCAACCGTTAGCAGAAAAAGTTGAATTGCCTTTGGGAAAAGGAACTACCTTTATCAAAGAAAATTCGTTTGATTTAGTGCAACTTCCAGCTCCAGAAAAATAATCACATTTTATCTACCTGATTAAGCTAATAAATCCTTTAAACGGTTTCGCATTTTCTGAGGAATCGTTCGGATAAAACACATAATAATAGGTGCCTGATGATTGATTACCACCATCCCAATTGTTTCGGTAATTGTTATCTTCAAAAACTATTCTTCCCCAACGGTTAAAAACTACTAACTTACTATTCGGATAATATTCTAAATTTTTAATGATAAAAAAATCATTGATACCATCACCATTTGGAGTGAAAACATTAGCAATTGAATTGATGATACAACTATCAGTTTGAACAAAGATGGAATCTGTTGTAGTGCAACCACCACCAATTTCAGCAACAACAAAATACAATCCAGGAATCATTACATCATAATATGGATTAGTGCTACCAGCTTGCCAAGTATAAAAGCTATAAGAACTATCCACTTCTAACACAAAGTTAGGAAGCGAGTCGATACAAATTATCGTATCATTTCCTAAATTAACAATCGGATAATCATAAACTTTTATCAATTGATAATTATCAGATGAACAGCCGTTTGAATCAACTACTGTTAAATAATAGATACCAGAATTACTAGTTGTTGCATTTACTATTAAATTACTGTCGTTCGAACTAATTAACGAATCTGGTCCATTCCATTGGTAAGTTAAACCAACAATAGAATCGGTTGAAATATTGATACTATCGCCTGTACAATATGAACTATTTGCATAAATAGTTGGTGTAGATGGTGCTGCCAATACGGTAATTTGTATAGTATCGGCTAAAGATAAACAGCCATTACTATCTTCAATAGATAAATAATAATTACCCGAATTAGAAGGAGAAATAAATGGAAGAGTTAAGCTATCTTGAAAATAGGAGTTAAATTGGGCATCCATCCAATAAACCGTGCCATTGGTATCGGGTGTAAACAATAATAAGGTATCATTTTCACAATAAATCGAATCGCCTAAAATAGTAGGTGTTGCAGGAATTGGATGAATAGTAATATTAATACTCGCTTGGGTATTGATACACGCCACATTTCCAACAATTAACTGATACCAACCACTGTCAGATAATAAAACGGAAGGATTGGAATAATTTACAGAGGTACTTAACACTCCCGAAAAATTACTCCATTGGTAAGTTGCACCTAAAATAGGTGTTGTAGATAAATACAAAGGTTGTCCTTCACAAACAACTGTATCTCCAATAATTGTAGGAGAACCATTTGCTGGAGTAACATAAACAGTAATTAGCTGTAATGGGCTTTCACACCCATTACTATCAATAAAAAGTGTGAAGTAAGAAACATCATTAAATAATGCAGGAGTTTGGAAGACTGAGTCAACAGTTATTAATGTTAAATTACTATCATACCAGTTTAACATAGAATTATTGAGTGCAGCTAATTCAACACTATCTCCAAAACAAATGGTGGTATCGGATAGTTGTGGTTGTTGAACGGTGTAATTAAGAACATATACTGTATCCGACAAGGTAGAACAACCATTTATTCCAACTACTTGGGCAAAGTAGATTCCTGTATAAAACACCAGCGTGGAATCGAAGGTTGAACCATTGTTCCAGGTAATATTTTGATAGTTACCTGATGCAGAAATGGTAATGGTGTCAGTTAAACATTTCCAAATAGTATCGGCAGAATTAATGGTAATTTGAGGTAAAGGCAAAATAGTAATGGTTACTGAAGTATCAGCACTCGCACAGTAATTATCTGAAACCGATAAGGTATAAACTCCTGCATCAGTTGTATCAACATTCATAATGATTAATGGATTTTGAGTGGATGTAAATCCATTGGGTCCATTCCAATTGTAAATACCATTAGGAATAGTTGGTGTAGAAAGCCAAATGGAATCACCCGAACACACACTATTATTTCCGTTAATGATGGGAATAAAAGAAGCTTGACTGATGGCAATAGTTACAGGAACTCGATTACTCGTACAATTAGAATCAAAATTCTCAACATAAATAGTAGTATCATTGGTTAAATTAATAAGAGTTACACTGTCACCAATAAAAAATGGTGTTGATGCTAAAGCGTTTCCATACCAGTTGGTTGTTAATCCAGTATTCAAATTCGTTAAAGTAGCCGTATCACCTGCACAGATTGTAATATTCTGAACACTTGGATTGGTTCCGCCAGGATAAAATCCAATATGTACAGTATCAGAAATTGCTGTACAACCAGTTGAAGCTTCAGTAACCGTTACATAATAATCTCCAGAATCAGTTGTTTGAAGAATTTGTCCAAAAAAAGTTTGAGGTCCCCACTCGTAACCTCCCATGCCAGAATTTGCCATTAAAATAGCAGTATCTCCCGGACAAATAATGGTATCGGTTAAAGGCGTAATAGTAGCCACAACATTCGCAGAAGTAATAGTTACACTATCGGTAACAGTAAAACCACATTGGGTTACTTCTAAGTAATAGGTTCCGGGTTGATTTACGGTAACTGAAGGGCTCGTTGAATTGATTGGAGGTAACCATTGAAATGTTGGTAACCCACTATAAACCGCAGTCAATACAATTGCACCTGTATGACAAAGCTCAGTTCCTGGTTCAACTAATAAATACGGTGTATTGTATTCTTTTAATTCGATAGTATTGGAAGTCAGTTCACATCCATCGTAATCGGTTAATACACAATGATAAAATCCAGGAACATTTACCCAAATGGTTTGGTTAGTTCCTATTAAATTACCTTGTGGTCCAATCCAATTATATGCTATGCCGGATTGCATACATGTTAATAAAAGGGAGTCTCCTGGACAGATAATATTATCAGGTACATTGCTCATTATCGTTGGACTAGGTTTTACCGTAAGATTATAATACTTATTGATTACATTTGTGCATCCAGTAATCGAGTCAGTCAAAATTCCACCATAGCTATAAGTTCCTTGTTGGTTGGCAAATATCGAATCACCATTTGCTGAAACGATTAAAATCCCTGGTCCACTCCAAGTAAATCCAGACACAACTGTATCTGTCCAAATATTTACCGTATCTCCTGGACAAAGTAAGCCATCTCCACTTAAATTTAGGTTCATAGTAGGAATGGGTAAAACTACCACATAAAGGGAATCCTCAACATAATAATGTGTGGTATCTAATCCACATAAATTAATGTATCCTAAAATAATAGTATGGTTTACTGGATACCACCCTGTAACTAATGGTGTAAAACAAAAACCTAAACATCCTATATTTGGATAATAAATATTTGAATCACAATAAGGAGTTAAATTGGCATTTGGGTTTGTAATAGAATCTGCAATGATGTAGCATATTTGTTCTCCTAAACAAACAGTATCATTTAATTGTATGATGTAAGGAACTATAGTATCTTTTACTTCGGGATAATCATATTGTAAAATAAAATCTTGTCCACTTAAACAATTATTACTATCAACTACCTCCACATTGTAAGTTCCAGCTTCAAATATTTGATGAGGTAAAGAATCTGTATAAATCGTGCCATTTGGAATAGTATAACTAAATTGGTAATTTGTATCTAAATAATTAAACCAAGTAGTAACAGTATCTGGAAAACACAAATGCATATCATTATAGTAAGAAGAAAGTGTATTAAATCCATGGTCGTCCGTTAACAAAGGCATTTGTGGAATAGGGTTGATAGTAACAAAAACAGTATCATTAGTAATGGTGCAATTATCAATACGTTTTGTGTTTGCCCAGTAATCTCCAGTAGTTGGGGTATTTGTATAGTAAGTTGTATCACCATTATTCCACAAGAAATCAAAATAAGGACCATGCTGGTAATTGGTTGGATTGGCGTTATAATCCTCATCGTAGTAACCATTTCCTGCTGTGTGTGTAAAATCAGCTACTTGACCACCGCCACAAAAAACCAATGAATCAGGACAAAGAGATTCTATGCAAGGTAAATTAGAATCATAACATGCAACATCCTCATAATAGTAATAATGTGGAATTAATAAATCGACTGGTTTTGCTATAAAAATATCTTTTGCACCAACGGCATTCAGATACATGTAATTATTGTTGAAACACCAAGGATTCCAAGAATAAGGAGGGAAATAATTATTTATTCCTGAGAAAAGCGAAAAACTAAAACCCACTGGATAATTAAAATACTCGGTGTAACCTCCTGCAATAATTGGATTGTTAATTTGTGAAATGGCAATTCCTGAACAATAATCATCCAATGGTCCACCATACTGTTTCATCCATTGTTGAGTTCCAGAGTTGTTGTACTTGGTGATAAAAATATCATTGTAACCAACCGAATTAAATAAACCTGAACCCAAAGAATCGGCATATTCATCAAAAACACATTTAAAAGTACCTGAAATGTATGGGTCTTGATTAGCATCTAATGTTATTGCTTTTGAAGATACTTGTGAATTAGAATCGTCTTCACGCATCCATAATAGTTCTCCTTGTGAATCGAATTTGATGATAAATATTCGATAAGTATAGTTTCCATTCAAATAATTATTTCCACTTGCTCCAATAATAATCATTTGTCCCATAAAATCGCCAGTAATGTAAATATTACCTAGGTTATCTATATCAAGGTCATATACCAACGTCTGGACAGCTCCCATTCTTTTAAACCAAACTTCATTACCCATGGAATCTAATTTTAACAACATTCCAGCATTAAAAATAGTATTGTTGTGTGTAGAACCTGCAATGGTAAGCGTGTCAGAAAACTGACCAGTTATATAAATGTTGTTATTTTGGTCTGTTTTTAAGGCTAATCCCCTATCGTCATATTTTGCAGTACCTTGTATCGACCACAAATCAATTCCATTGGCATCGTATTTTGAAACAAAAATATCGTAAGCTGGTAATCCCGAAATAGGATCAATTGCACTAGAAAACGTATTTAATCCTATTTGAGCAGTTCCCTTAAATTGACCAGTAACAATAACATTTCCAGAATTATCGAAAGTAATTCCATATCCAGTATCACCTTCTGGACCTCCTTCCGACTTAACCCAAATCACATTACCTAAATTGTCTAATTTAAGCACAAAGATGTCTTGTGAATTATTGTTAGCTGTGAGCGTAACACTTCCAAACGTAGCTGTTCCATTAAAAGTTCCTGTTACATAAATGTTTCCTGATGCATCAACTTCAATATCATATCCTCTATCTGCTAAAAGTCCACCAAAAACCTTTACCCATAAAAAATTACCATTGGCACTACTTTTAGAAACATAAACATCACTATAACCATTGGTTGTTAAATTGATGGAAGGTCCAAAAACAGAAGCTGCTGTGGTGTAACCAGTTGTGTAAATATTTCCAGCAGCATCTACCTCAACATCATAAGATTCGTCATTAAAATTACCGCCTGCAGAGTTTACCCAATTTTGGGCAGAAATAGAAAAGTTAAGGAGGAGTAAAAGAATAAAAGAAATTAGTTTTCGCATGGCAATAATTGTTACTTAGTTAATAATAATTATAAAAAACCCAACCACAACAACATCTAATCAAAGGTGATTATAATAAGTTTTTTAAAGACGAATAATTACGATTAAAAGTTGCAAAAAGTGAAAAAATTGTTTACCAATCAAAGAAAAGTGATAAAAAATATAGCCAATACTGCAAAGCCCAACCCAATCCAATTTAAGAGAGTTAATTTTTCTTTAAAAAGAACTAATCCTACCAATGCAGAAACTGTAACAATGCCCATGCTTACCACTGGAAAAACTTGGGAAGCAGAAAGACCAGAACTTTCTAATGCATTAAAAAAGAAAATTAATGAAGCAAAGTTGGGTAACCCTAGAACAATTCCACCAATACTGTTTTTAATTTCAAATTTTGGTTTTTGCTTTATTGATTTTCCGATTAATATTAAAATACCACTAATTCCTGCGATAAACATTAAACACATAAAAAACAATCCTTTTTCATCATCATTTACTACTGTTTTTTGTGCATGATTAAAAATCGTGTCGGCAAAACCTTGACCAATAAAAACTAAAATAATTAGTACTAAGTATTTTTTATCAAAAGATAGTTTTCTCTTTTTGGTGGAGGAAAGGTAAATGCCAACAATAGCCATTATAAAACCTATTATTTTTAGATAGGAAAGTTGTTCGTTGGGGTATAAAATCAAAGCAAAACCAACAGGAATTAAAAGCGACAACTTATTAGCAACAGTAGTTACTGCAATTCCTACTTTTTGTGTTCCAATTGCATATAAATTAAAAGTTATAATAAACAAAACTCCAACTAATGCTGCGTGATAAATCCAAGGGGCATTTAAAATATAAGTAATAGAAAATTCTTGATCAGAAAAATATAAACCACAAAATCCAGCTACAAAGTAATTGATAATTAATGCTTGTAAATTGTCAACACCAAATTTGTCAAATAGTTTAAAAACGACAATTAGGGTATTAAAGGCAACAATGGTTAAAAGAATATCAATCATTAAAATAAGTGTTTAGTACATCTGTTTCAACTTGCTCAGTTTTCATGGGTTTTCGGTTGATGTTTGGAGCTTTTAAACCATTCTTAAAATACTTATCACCAATAAACACTCTAGCTTCATCCCATAAATTTTTAGTAATAAAAGCGTTGAGCAATTGAGCACCACCTTCGATAATTACTGATTGAATTTCTTTTTGATACAAAACTTCAAGGAGTTGGGAAATGATATCTTTTTCATTTTCAATTTTCACCAATTCTAAATTGTTGTTTTTTTCCTGTTTCAGTAAGTTGATTACTAAAGTTGGTACAGAATGGTCAAACAAATTCAAGTTTTTAGGCAACCTTAAATTCAAATCTAAAACAATTCTTAAAGGGTTCTTTCCAACAATTTCTCTTACATTTAATTGTGGATTATCGTTTAAAGCTGTATTCGTTCCAACTAGTATTGCTTGTTCTTCACTTCTCCATTGATGAACTAATTTTTTACTTAATGATGATGTAATCCAATTATCAACTTCATTACGAACGGAGTACAACGAAGATAAGCAATCTGTTGATTTAAAAGATTGCTTCCCATTTCGTTCCTTATGGTTCGCAATGACGGTTCTGTCCACATCAATAAATCCATCTTTGGTTTCAGCCCATTTTAAAATTAGGTATGGTCTTTTTTTATGATGAAACGTAAAAAATCGTTTATTCAAATCGAGCGATTCTTTTTCTAACACACCCACCACCACTTCAATTCCTGCATCTCTCATTTTTAGTATTCCTTTTCCAGCAACTTCGGCATAAGAATCTATACAACCTACAACAACTTTTGGAATTTTTTTTTCAATAATCAAATTAGAACAGGGAGGGGTTTTTCCGAAATGAGTACAAGGTTCTAAATTCACATAAAGAGTACTTTCTTTCAATAAATCTTTATTTTTTACAGAATTAATTGCATTCACTTCAGCGTGGTTTTCACCATATTTTTGATGATAACCTTCTCCAATAATTTTATTTTCGTAAACAATTACACAACCAACTATTGGATTAGGAGCAACATTTCCAATTCCTTTTTTTGCTAATTCTAAGCAAATATGAATGTATTTTTCATCAATATTCATCTGATTCAAAAGTAATCTTTTCATAAAATATATAAGTTACTTTTTCGATTAGAAAATTTCAAATTCTTAATTTCGTTTTTTATTGGTTTATAAATAAATATAAAGACATGGCAAAAAAATCAAAAATTACTGCTAAATCACTACAATTTTTAGAAAACTACATTAATAATGCTGCACCAACTGGATTTGAGTCGGAAGGTCAAAAAATGTGGTTAGCTTACATTAAACCTTATGTTGATGAACATATTATAGACACTTACGGTTCTGTTGCAGCCATTATAAATCCCAAGGCAAAATATAAAGTAGTTATTGAAGCTCATGCAGATGAAATTTCGTGGTTTGTACATTACATTTCAGACACAGGTTTCATCTATTTAAGAAGAAATGGTGGTTCAGATCATCAAATTGCTCCTTCAAAAAGAGTAAACATTCATACCGATAAAGGCATTGTAAAAGCAGTTTTCGGATGGCCTGCTATCCATACTCGCACTGCAGGTAAAGAAGAAACTCCAAAATTGGAAAATATCTTTTTAGATTGTGGATGCATCACTAAAGTTGAAGTAGAAAAATTAGGCGTTCATGTGGGTTGCGTGGTAACTTATGAAGATGAATTTATGATTTTAAATAACAGGTATTATGTTGGAAGAGCTTTAGATAATAGAATTGGAGGATTTATGATTGCTGAAGTAGCTCGTTTGTTAAAAGAAAACAAAGTGAAATTACCTTTTGGATTATACATTATTAATTCTGTTCAAGAAGAAGTTGGATTAAGAGGTGCTGAAATGATGGTTCAAAATATTAAGCCAAATGTAGCCATTGTTACTGATGTTTGCCACGACACGCAAACTCCAATGATTAGTAAAATTGAGCAAGGAGATAATTATGCAGGAAAAGGACCGGTATTAACTTATGGACCAGCGGTGCATAATAATCTTCTAAAATTAATAATTAAAGCTGCCGAAAAAAACAAAATATCCTTCCAACGAGCTGCAGCTTCAAGAGCTACAGGAACAGATACCGATGCTTTTGCTTATGCCACTGGTGGAGTGGCTTCGGCATTAATATCTTTACCGTTAAGATACATGCACACTACTGTAGAAATGGTTCACAAAGAAGATGTGGATAACGTCATCAGTTTAATCTACGAATCGCTCTTAACAATTAAAAATGAACATGATTTTAGGTATTTTAAATGATGCTATTTTGGCATAATAGTTGAAAATTGAATAAAAAAAATTAAAATAATAACTATGAAAAAAATTAACACATTATTAGTGTCTTTGTTACTATTAACAATAACTACTTCGGCTCAAAAAGTAAATCCGAAACATACCAATTATTATAAAAATATAACCGATGTAGCCACAACAGAATATGTTTTAAATTTTTCTGATGTGGTGTCACGAACTGTATTTTGTAAGTTGGCACTGAAAATAACCAATAAAACCAACGATTTTTTACTCTTCGAAAGAGGCGATTCTAAATTTGAATTTGATTTTGGAAGTTTCTCTGACCAACCCAAAGAGTTTTTTATTAAACCCAATAGCAGCAAAAGTAAAGTGCTTGAAGCAAATGGCGGAGAGCAATTTCATGTAGATAAATTTAATCTAAAAGTTGATGGCATCTCTATTGTGCCGTTAACAGGAGACGTTAGTAAAATGGAAGATTTTCCTATTCCTGCTAGTAAAAATGCAGTAAATACTGATCTTTTTAAAGTTAACCTTACTAAAAGTTCTTTAAAAACTCAAGAAGCTGTTCTACAATTTGAATGTACTTATTTAGGAAATAAAATTGGGTTAATAAATCCTTCTAAATTGGTTATCAAAGTAGATGACTCAGGAAGAGAATATGCCAATGACAATAAAGATGATCAAATTGAGATGGTAAGAAAAGGAGAGGAGGTGAAATTTAAAGCAGTTTTTCATATTCCAGGAAAAGTTGCGGATATGCAATTCGCTAACATGACTATTATCTGGAAAGATACTTTTGTAGAAACCGAAGCTAAAAAATTAGAAGGGCAACAAGTAAGTTTTGAATTAGATTCTGGAATGACTAATGGAAAAAATTAATAAACTTTTAACTACTAAAATTTAGAAGAGGAGCTTAAAGCTCCTCTTTTATTGAATAATAATTTTTTGTGAAGAGTTTTCCTTATCAGTTTCTACTTTTAATAAGTAAATTCCTTTTGAAAATTGCGACACATTTACTTTTATCGTTACATCACTATTTTTATCTTCTAAAACTTTTTTACCCAAAACATCAATTAATCGGATTGTTCTTTTTTCAATTTCTTTAAAAACAATTGTTAATTGGTTGGTAACTGGATTAGGAAAAAGTTTAAAAAGATTATCGTTTGTCAATTCATTCACAGACTCAGCATGATCATAAAAAATCTTATAAGTTTTATTACTCACTTCTTGGTTGTACAACATCCCTCCAGCGATATAGTTCCCATACGAAAAAGGGAAAGCGATGCCTCTTAAATCGATTGGAAGTATGGTGTCAAACCCCACATATTGTTGAAAAGTTGGTCCTAAATCATTAGGAGAATAAGCATCAAATCCTAGGCTAAATCCTTTTGGAGGAACACCACCGCTACCGTTATATGCGATGCCATCATAATTATAAGTAATTTCCGAACCGCCAACAAAAACTGGTTTATTCATCCAATAATCATAAATAGCTGCCGCACGATAAGAAACATAACTTGTACTTTGAGAAGACCAAGTAATTTGACTAGGATTTAAGGGGTTAATTTGTCCGATTCTTAAGGTATTTTGTCCAGGAAAATTAATTCCTGTACTTGCACCACCGTGATAATAAATGGTATTACCAATAATGAGTCCTGATGCTCCAAAGGCTTTATAGGTATTGTTATTAGGAACAGGAGTGCCAACTAACCAGTTATCATTTGCTGGGTCGTAAATTTGCACATCAGGAATATTACCAGTGTTACTCCACCCAGTAATTATATAAATTAAACTATCGTTCCAAACTACTTGTACTTGATCATCAACAGGAATTGGAAGGTTGACTCCATCCGAAAGATAACTGTTGGTACTTGGTTGATATCGATGCACTTTATTCGATGAAATTTCGTTACCATTGGAGAGTACATGGTATCCGCCAATAATATAAATTATACTATCCACATAACTAGCTGCAGAAGCTATCTTTCCTAATGTATCTGGCAAAGGAAGAATGGTATCCCATAAATCAGTGGTAGTATTGTATCGAAAAGATTTTAGCGTAATGCCTGACCAAATTTTGGTGCTATCTATGCCTCCAAATGAAAACACATACGCAGTATCATTTGCCCAAACACCAACAACTGCATTATTGGAAATAGGCATTGGCATATTAGCAAGTTCAACACCATTAATATAACCGTAATCTTGAGCCTGAGCCTGAGCAAAGAAACAAAAGAAAAGCAATGTGCAGAATAAAAAAATATTTTTCATAGGTGTATTTTATTTTAGTAAATCGGTCATCCCGAGTACTCGGGATAGAATATTCATCGTTGTTGGTGAGCATTTTGCTCATGACTCTTTCATAAAATAAACTTTAATAAGATAAAGTTATCACATATCCACCATGTTTCCTAATATTTAACACAATTCCGTTGGCAAACAATAAGTATTGACCTTTTATTCCCACTAATTTCCCTGTATATTCAGGAACTTCATCAAAACCAATACTTTTCACTTTTACTGGGTAATTGATTACTGGGAAATTGATTTCAAGCACTTCATTTTGTTCTACAAAATATTGATGGTATTCTGATGCTAATAAAGCTTTGGTTTCATTTTTCTTTTCAATTAAATCAATAGTTGGGTAAATGTTCATTAACATGTTTCTCCAGTTGGTTTTGTCTGCCATATAGTTTTTTAGACTAACTTCAATCATACCTGCCAGATAACGATTGGGCGTAATTGCCAATTTTATTGCTTTCACAGCACCTTGGTCTATCCACCGAGTTGGTATTTGTGTATCTCGAGTTACCCCGACCTTAACATCACTTGTTAACGATAAATACACCAAATGAGGAGTCAGTTGAACTTCTTCTTCATAAGATAAATTTCTATCCTCAATACCTAAATGTGCTTTAGATTTTTCGGGATGTATAAACCAATCTGCTGCCTCAGGAGCATCTCTAAAACACGAATAGCAAAAACCTTGATTAAATGATTTTACAGTTTCCCTGCCACATTTAATACAAATGATTTGATGCTGAAATGCCAAAGAAATTTCTTTTCCAACAAACTGATTCATAGCAATTAAATCATCTCCAATGGGTAGGTGATATTCAACTTCAACACCTAATTTTGCGTACATTTTTCTAATTTGACCGGTAAATTGCATATATTTGATTAAGTTAGTAGAATCGTAAAATTAATAAAGTGGAGTTAATTAATTCTGTGTTTTCGTGGATTATTAAAAAAAGGATTCATCAAATGGAGCTTTTTATGAAATATCCTATTGATGTGCAACAGGAATTGTTTAATAATTTATTAATTACTGCAAAAAATACAGAGTGGGGAAAAAAATATGATTACCAATCTATTAAAAGTTATGATGAATTCATCAATCGAGTTCCTTTGCAAAGCTATGAAAGTTTACAAAATCAGATACTAAGAATTAAACAAGGAGAGCAAAATATACTTTGGCCATCGGATATCAAATGGTTCGCAAAATCTTCTGGAACTACAACAGGTAAAAGCAAATTTATTCCAGTAAGTAAAGAATCGTTAGTAGATTGTCATTATAAAGGAGGAAAAGACCTTCTAGCAATTTATCATAACAATCATCCAGAAACAAAATTAATACTAGGAAAAGTGTTGGTAGTTGGCGGAAGTAGTGAAATTAACTCATTTAGTAACAACTCTTATTATGGTGATTTATCAGCCATCATTATGAAAAATTTTCCGATGTGGGTGGAACAACGAAGGGTTCCCGAATTAGCTATTGCAATAATGAATAATTGGGAAGAAAAAATTGAAAAAATGGCTCAAGCTACAATTCATGAAGATGTGTCTAATATCTCTGGAGTACCTTCCTGGACTCTATTTTTATTAAATCGAATTTTAGAAATTAATGGGAAAAGTAATTTATTAGAAGTATGGCCAAACTTAGAGTTGTACTTACATGGAGGAGTTAATTTCTCGCCTTATAAAGAGCAGTTTAAAAAGATTATACCAGGTAAACAAATGAACTATTATGAAAATTACAATGCTTCTGAAGGATTTTTTGGATTACAAGATCAAAGTAGAGTAGAAGAAATGTTACTCATGTTGGATTATGGAATCTTTTATGAGTTTATTGAAAAAAATGAAATAGACCAACCCTCTCCAAAAACAATTACATTAGCCGATGTTCAACTTAAAAAGAACTATGCCATCGTTATTTCTACCAATGCAGGTTTATGGAGATATGTAATTGGCGACACCATAGAATTTACTTCGTTAAGTCCTTTTAGAATTAAAGTTACAGGCAGAATAAAACATTATATTAATGCGTTTGGTGAAGAGTTAATTATTGAAAATGCCGAAAATGCACTTTCTAAAGCTTGTATGGTAACAGATGCTGTTGTAGAAGAGTTTACGGTCGCTCCACAATTTTTCATAGACAAATCAACTGGAAAACATCAATGGTTGATTGAATTTAAAAAATCACCACAAAATATTGATTACTTTTCTACCCTATTAGACAACGAGTTGAAACAATTGAATTCTGATTATGAAGCGAAAAGATTTAACAACATGATACTTTCAAAACCTGAAATAACTCAATTAACTTCTGGCACATTTTATAAATGGATGAAAAATAAAAATCAATTGGGAGGACAGCATAAAATTCCTCGTTTATCAAATGACACTATTTATGTTGATGAATTGATGCAAATGGTATAATTTTAGCTTGAAAAAATGCTTGTCATGAAACAATTATTGCTTTTTTTAACGACATTACTCTTCTTACCTACATTTGCTCAGGTAAAATCAGTAGCATTTACTGGAACTACAATAACGACAGACCAGTTGGGCTATTATTATGAAATAAGTAATACTACAATTAATAAGTATGCAACAGATGGAAAATTGGAGTATTCTTTTAGCAATAATATGTTAGGAATTATTTCCAATGTTGATGTGAGCAATCCACAAAAAATTCTTGTTTATTTTAAAGAATTTACCAAAATATTAATATTAGACAATACCTTATCCCCATCAAGTGAAGTAATTGATTTAACGACACTTGAACTATATGAAACTACATTAGTTTGTAGGTCATATAATGACGGAACATGGTATTACGACCCAATTCGCTTTGAGTTAATTCGAAAAAATCAAGAATTAATAACCACTAATTCCTCAGGAAATTTATCTAATTTATTAGCTGAAAACATCCAACCAAATTATTTAATAGAATATAACAATATGCTCTATTTAAATGATCCGAAAAATGGAATTTTGGTATTCGATAGTTATGGTTCCTATCTTAAAACAATACCATTATACGAGTTATCTAGTTTTCAAGTAAAAGATAAATTTATCATTTATTCTAATTTAAATGGAGAAGTTGAAACCTACGATTTTTTTACTTTAAAAAAAACAAAATATCAACCAAAGAAATACAATTCAACGGTTTCAGTTCGTGTTGAAAATAACTTAATTTACATTGTTGATAAAAATAAGCAACTATTTATTGACAAAATTGAATACTAAGCAGAATTGAACACATTTTTTTGTATTTTTAATTTCTTTTTAAAAATTATATATGTTAATCGCAGTAGCTGGAAATATAGGGTCTGGAAAGACAACTTTAACAACATTATTAGCAAAACATTACAAATGGGATGCCCATTTTGAAGATGTGGATGAAAATCCTTTTTTAAATGATTTTTATAATGATATGCAACGCTGGTCATTTAATCTCCAAATTTACTACATGACCAGTAGAATTAGTAAAATCCAGGAGATTAGAAAAAATAAAAAAAATGTAATCCAAGATAGAACTTTATATGAGGATGCTTACATTTTTGCACCCAACCTACATTCGATGGGGTTAATGACTACTCGCGATTTCGAAACTTATTTTTCTTTGTTTAAATTGCAAGAAACTTTTATTCAACCTCCAGATATCTTAATTTATTTGAGAGCTTCCGTTCCTACTTTAGTAAATCAAATACAAAAAAGAGGTAGAGATTATGAAGAAAGTATTCGAATAGATTATTTAAAGTGTTTGAATGAACGATATGAAGCTTGGATATCAACTTATGACCAAGGAAAAATATTAATCGTAGATGTTGATACCAATAATTTTTCGGAAAATGCTGAAGATTTAGGCAAGATTATTCAATCTATTGATGCCCAAGTTTATGGATTATTTGAAGGAAAATGAAAGATTTATAATTCATCACTTCCCCCGACACCTTTAAAGAACATCGTCATTCCTTGATTTTGATGACAAAGGAATTTAAAATACGTCATTGCGAAGCCCAAGCGTTGGAATTGAGCGTAGGAGATGAAGTAATCTGTCTAATCGAAGGACAGTTTTTATTGTAAATTAATGTATTAATTCGTGGTGCTTCACCACACTGCGTTCCACTCACAATGATGGTAGTGGATGATGTGGAAATAACTCTATATACTGGGGTAAACCTCGCTCGGCTGTGCCGAGTGAGCCATATTATCGTTGTTTTTAACAACTTTACCATCCCAATATCTGACAACTTTAAAATTATTTTCTGTATTTTACACTACACTTTTTTTGTTGACAAAAAATGCTATCAAAGAAAACCTAACAGGTTTTAGAAACCTGTTAGGTTTAGGTTTTACAAAAAAAGCCCCGACAGTTAATGTCGGGGCTTTTGAATTATTATTTTAATTCTACTTCTTAGAAGTGGAAGTTAAGATTTAACATAGCATTGTGTCCAGTATCAAAAGAAAAAGTACCTGTTTTACCAGTTTTATTTGTTTCTGTTACTACGTGATTTGGTGCTGTAGAAAATGTAGCAATTTCAACGTCAGTTAGACCCCAGTACTCAGTAGTAGTTTCACCTTCTCCAACAGAAGACATTCCTAGACCCCAAGTGTACTCAGCACCTAAAGATACTTTTGGAGCAAAAAACCATTCTACACCAATAAATCCTTGTAATCCAAGGGTAAATCCACTTCCAGTTTTAACTTCTGTAGTTCTTACATTACCTGAAAAAGTACCAGCATAATCATAAGGATCTGCACCTACAGGTTGAAACCAGTCATCAGAAAGAATTCTTCCATCATCAGTTTTAGTGTCAGTACCACCTAATAAACCGAAGAAAATTTCACCACCATAATATCCTTGAATTCTAGTGTTACCTCTTCTTTTTTCAATACCAGCTCCTAAAATTACAGTAAATCCATTTGAATTTTTTGTATTAACAACGTAATCTTGGATTTCTGTAGAATCATTAGCGTCTTGGTCATATTTACCTAAAAGGTCACCACCACTAGAGCTCATACCAATTCTAGCTCTTAATCTATAAGCAGTTTTTTCATCTTTGAACATTTTAAATCTAATTTCTTGGTCAACTGAACCATTCATCCAGCTACCAGAAGTTAAAGCTGTGTTTGATACGTTACCATTAAATAAATTACCAGCATAATAGGTTAGAGCACTAGCATTAAAGCCGATAGACCAATCACCAGCTTCTGGTAAGTATGCTTCACCTTTTTTTGACGTTAAACCGTCTTGTGCAAAAATTGCGGTAGCTACAAATAAAGAAGCTACAAATAATACTTTTTTCTTCATTACAAATTGTTTTAGTTAAACTTTAATTAATTATTTATTTATAAAATATTTAGTTCGCAACAAACTTACTACATTTTTTTTATATCTCGCAAGTTTTTTTATATAATATTAACAATTGTTAAAACTTATTAACATCATTGTTTATAAGTCAAACTTAGGTTATTATTAATAATACAAAGCAAATGAAATAAAAATTACCCAGCTATTCTATCTAAAAAATAACATTTTATTAACAATTTTTTTTTATTAATAACAACATCTTACTCTGCTTTCTTAGGGTTTAGCTCTACTGCAAACTCCATTTTCACATCTTCTCCTAATATTCCACTACCATAAGTTAAGCCGAAATCATTTTTATTAATAATTATTCCACCAGCAAATGCTGCTGATGGAAAACCCCAAGGAGTATCTTGTTTTCCAAAATAATTGAAAGGAATTTCAACGTCTTTAGTAGTTTCCATTATTGTAAGTTTTCCTTTAGCCAAATATCCATCAACTGTTTTAATAACCTGATTGGCTACAAAAGTTATCGTTGGGTATTTTGCCAAATTAAACATCTCCTCCCCTTTTAAATGATTATCTCTTTTTTCATTACCTGTATAAACAGAATTTACATCAATGGTGATATTCATTTTAGTTGTAGTATCTGAGAAGTTTACAAATCCACTAACTTTTTGGAAACTTCCTTTAGATGTTGCCAATAAGTGACGAATGGAAAACTCTACATAAGAATGTGATTCATCCAACACCCATTCTCCAGTTAACTCATCTATACTAGGAGTAGCAGGAGTTTCTTCAATAATTACATTTTCAGCAATAGTTTCAGTTTCTTTTGTAGCAGCATCAGTAGTGTGACCACCTAATATAGGTGCAATCACTAAACCAATTAAACAAGTCAATTTAATTAAAATGTTCATAGAAGGACCAGAAGTATCTTTAAAAGGATCACCAACAGTATCACCTGTTACAGCAGCTTTATGAGCATCAGAGCCTTTATAAGTCATTTCACCATTAATCATAACACCAGCTTCAAACGATTTTTTTGCATTGTCCCAAGCACCACCAGCATTGTTTTGAAAAATTGCCCAAAGTACTCCAGAAACGGTAACTCCAGCCATATAACCACCTAGCATTTCAGCAATTAATTTGTTATCATATCCCAATAACATAGGTAATGTTACTACTAATATAGGAAAACCGATGGTTAAAATACCTGGTAACATCATCTCTCTTAATGCTGCTTTAGTAGATATTTCGACACATTTACCATATTCAGGTTTTCCAGTACCCTCCATAATGCCAGGAATTTCTTTAAACTGACGACGTACTTCATACACCATATCCATGGCAGCTTTACCGACAGAGTTCATTGCTAATGCAGAGAAAACTACTGGAATCATACCACCAACAAATAACATAGCTAAAACTGGTGCTTTAAAAATATTAATTCCATCAATTCCAGTAAACGTAACATAAGCAGCAAATAATGCCAAAGAGGTTAAAGCAGCAGAAGCAATGGCAAAACCTTTGCCAGTAGCAGCAGTTGTATTACCTACAGAATCTAAAATATCAGTACGAGTTCTTACTTCTTTGGGCAATTCACTCATTTCAGCAATTCCACCAGCATTATCAGAAATTGGTCCAAAAGCATCGATAGCCAATTGCATGGCTGTTGTTGCCATCATGGCAGAAGCAGCTAAAGCAACACCATAAAATCCTGCAAAAGAATAAGAAGCCCAAATTGCAGCTGCAAATATTAATACAGTAGGAAAAGTAGAAATCATACCAGTTGCTAATCCAGCAATTACGTTAGTTCCAGCTCCAGTACTTGATTTTTCAACAATTCGTAAAACAGGTCTAGTGCCTAAACCAGTGTAATATTCAGTTATAGATGAAATTACTCCTCCTACAGCTAAACCTACTATGGTTGCGTAAAATACTCTTAATGAAGATATTTCTATTATTCCTTCACCAAAAAAGTTCATTTTCATAGTTGGTGGCAACATATATTTCACCAACACAAAACAAGCAATGGCTGTTAATATAATAGAAGCCCAATTTCCTTTGTTCAACGCATTTTGGACTTGTTTTTCTTTTGCTTCTTTATTGGTTAGTTTAACCAACATGGTTCCAATGATGGAAAACAAAATTCCAAAACCAGCAATTGCCATTGGTAATAAGATAGGTCCTATTCCTCCAAAAATATCTGAAATAGCTCCGCCCATGTCTTTAATTACATAGTTTCCTAAAACCATTGCAGCTAAAACTGTAGCAACATAAGAACCAAATAAATCGGCACCCATACCTGCAACATCGCCCACATTATCGCCTACATTATCGGCAATTGTAGCCGGATTACGAGGATCATCTTCAGGAATACCTGCTTCAACTTTACCTACTAAATCAGCACCAACATCGGCAGCTTTGGTATAAATACCACCACCAACACGAGCAAATAATGCAATAGATTCAGCACCTAATGAAAATCCTGCTAAAGTTTCCAACACAATGGTCATGTCTTCGGTTGAAGTCCAGACACCTTTCATGAAAAAGTTGAATAATAAGATAAAGAAACCTGTTAAACCTAAAACTGCTAGACCAGCAACACCTAATCCCATTACAGTTCCACCACCAAAAGAAACTTTTAGAGCTTGTGGTAAACTAGTACGTGCAGCTTGAGTAGTTCTTACATTGGTTTTGGTTGCTATTTTCATTCCCATGTTTCCAGCTAAAGCAGAAAAGAATGCACCGAAAATAAAAGCTACTACTATTAATATGTGAGTAGTAGGAACAATAAAAGAAATTCCTGCTAAAACAATACTTGCTCCAATTACAAAAATGGCAAGTAACCGATATTCTGCTTTTAAAAATGCCAATGCACCTTCATAAATGTGGTCAGAAATCTCTTTCATTTTACCATCACCAGCATCTTGTTTTAATACCCATGCTCTTTTAGCAGCCATAAAAATTAGACCGATAAAAGCCATTAAAATTGGTAAGTAAATCATTATTGAACCCATACTGTTATTTATTTTGTTGTACTATTTTGTTTTTTTAGGACGGCAAAAGTAGAGATTTTAATGTATAATGAATAATGATTAATGAATAATTTCATATTAGTCGTTAAAAACAGGAAGTCAGGAGACCGAATCCGTCAGCTGACGGAGGAAGGTCGAAGCTTGACGTTACTTCCGACTTTGGACTTCTTGCTATTGGGATTTCTCGCAGAGACGTAAAGTTTTTTTTCTTTTCCTTGTCCCATCATATTTCATCTTTCTTATTTCACATTTTCTCTTTCCATTTCTAATTTTTACACACCCCTAACCCCTATTTTTAGAGGGAAAATCCTAACTCACATGCCATTTCACTTTCCCTATCCCTTGTCCCCTATCCCCCTTTCCCCTTCCCTTGTCTCCTGTCCCTTTCTTATTTATACATTACCTGTTTTACTGCTTTAATGATTTTATCAACATTGGGCAAGTATGCTTCTATTAATGGTGGAGAGAAGCTCATAGGAACATCTGCCCCAGTAATTCTAATAATTGGAGCATCTAAATAATCAAAAGCTTCGTTTTGCACTTTATAAGTTACTTCTGATGCAAAGCAACCCAAAGGCCAAGATTCTTCTACAAAAACCATTCTGTTCGTTTTCTTAACAGATTTTATTATAGTATTATAATCAATAGGGCGCAATGTTCTTAAATCTATTACTTCTGCATTAATCCCTTCTTTTGCCAATTCGTGTGCTGCAGTATTTACTAATTTCATCATTTTTCCGAAACTAGCAATGGTAACATCTTTCCCTTCTCTTACAACGTCTGCAACACCAATAGGAATAATGTATTCACCTTCTGGAACCTCTCCTTTATCGCCATACATTTGCTCTGATTCCATAAAAATAACAGGATCATTATCTCTAATTGATGCTTTTAACAAACCTTTAGCATCTTTTGGGTTAGAAGGTTGAATCACTTTTAATCCTGGACAATTGGCATACCAGTTGGAAAAATCTTGTGAATGTGTAGCACCTAATTGCCCCGCAGAACCAGTTCCTCCCCTAAAAACAATAGGAATGTTTAATTGTCCGCCCGACATATTACGCATTTTCGCTGCATTATTTATAATTTGATCGATGGCTACTAATGAAAAATTCCAGGTCATGTATTCAACAATTGGTCGTAAACCATTCATAGCTGCTCCCACAGCAATACCTGTAAATCCATTTTCAGCAATGGGTGTATCAATTATTCTTTTTGGACCAAATTCAGCCAGCATACCTTTGCTTACTTTGTATGCACCATCGTATTCAGCAACTTCTTCACCCATTAAAACAATGGAATCATCTTTACGCATTTCTTCACACATGGCTTCGTTTAAAGCCTCTCTATATTGTATTTGCCTCATAATGTAGTTTAATGTTGATAAGTTTAAAGTTTATAACGACAAACTAAAACCTAAATCAATTAAGACTTCAAAATTATAAAATAAAAATAGTTTTTTACGGTTTATAAATTTTAAAGCTATTTTTGGAAGTTATATGACCACTACTAAATTAGTATATCAAAAATTTTGTGAGGAAGAGAAATCTATTCCTTTATTTCTTCAATACCAATGGTTTGATGCAATTTACAAAAAGGAAGAATGGGATGTGGTTATTGAAACTAAAGGTGAAAATGTTTTAGGATTTTTACCCTATGTGATTACTAAAAAGAAAAGTTTTAAAATAATAACTCCTCAATTTCTGTGTCCGTATCAAGGGGTGTGGCTCAATTACCCTAAAAATCAAAAGTACACCAATAAAGTTGGATTTGAGAAAGAAGTGCTTACAAGTATGATTGAACAGTTACCAAAAGTAGATGCATTTAAACAAAATTTTTTACCAGAATTTACCAATTGGTTACCATTTAATTGGAAAGGATTTCAACAATCAACTAGATATACCTATATTATTAATGATTTAACTGATACCGAAAAAGTGTTTGCTGATTTTAAGGAAAATATAAGAAGGGAAATTCGAAAAGCTGAAAAACTGTTGACTATCGAAACGATTGACGATATTTCATTACTGTATCAATTGAAATTAAAAGTGTATCAAGATAATAAAGAGAATTATCCTATTCCTTTTTCTAAATTAAAAAAGGTCTTTGATTTTTGTAAATCATCCCATTGTGGTGAATTGTTAATGGCTAAAGATGAACAAGGAAATATTCATTCTATATTATTTTATGTGTGGGATAAGGTTTCTGCCTATTATTTACATGGAGTTACAACTACTAAGTTTAAAACATCTGGTTCTATGAGTTTGTTGTTGTGGGAAGCCATCAAAAAATCAGCTAAAAAAACAACAGCATTTAACTTTGAAGGAAGCATGGTGGAATCTATCGAACGTTATTTTAGGGCTTTTGGAGGTATTCAAACCTCTTATTTTCAAATTAGTAAAACTAATTCTAAAGTTTTAAAACTTTTAAACTACTAAATCATCAAGGACTTAGCAAAAAATATTTCGAGTTTAGGAGCTAAAATTTTTAGTCAAAATCTATTAATTGGATTAACAGGGAAAAAAATTATTTTGCCATTCTACCATGCAGTTTCAGATAATGTTCCATTCCATTTAAAACATTTGTATCAACCTCGAAGTAGTCAATTATTTAAAGCAGATTTAGCTTATTTTTTAAAATACTTCGAACCCATTGAATTAAAAGAACTTATTCGATTGGTAAAAGAAGATAAACCGCTAAAAAAAAATTATTTTCACTTGACTTTTGATGATGGATTAAGAGATTTTTATGATGTTGCTGCTCCAATTTTAAAAGAACAAGGAATTCCTGCAACCATATTTTTAAATTCTGATTTTATTGATAATAAAGCTATTTTTTATCGTTTTAAAGCAAGTATTTTAGCAGAAAAATTAGTTGCAAAAGGGTTATTGGATATTTCTTATTCAGAAAAAGAAATTTTAGATGAATTGGCTAAAGAAAATAACATTGACTTTGAAGAATACTTAAAAAATGAGAAGCCTTATTTAACTTCACCACAAATAGAACAATTAATACAACAAGGTTTTACTGTTGGTGCTCACAGTAAAAACCATCCTTTGTATAATCAAATCAAGTTAGAAGAGCAAATTACTCAAACTAAAGAAAGTATAAAAGCTGTAATAACTCCATATAATTTAGAGTATAACGTATTTTCATTTCCATTTACTGATTTCGGAGTTTCTCATCAATTTTTTGCTGCAATTAAAAATGAGGTGGATTTAACTTTTGGATGTGCAGGATTAAAGGATGATACTATAAAAAATCATCTACAACGAATTCCAATGGAATTGCAGCAAGGAGGAAAGGAAATAATTAAAACGGAATATTTTTATTATTTATTAAAGAAAATAGTTGGAAAAAATAAAATAATCAGACCATAATTTCACCATTCACATAATCTCTCAAGTACTCGAAGCGATTCATTAACTTACCATCTTTACAAATAGTAGCTCTTTCAATAACTCCTTCCTTATCATTGATAATGTGAGGAAAAATTTTATCAATTAATTCTCTACCAAAACCTGCAGAAGCATCTTTTGGCAATTCGCATGGTAAATTATCAACAGCCATTACTGTAATTGCATTTTCATCATCAAAAGCAACTTCACTTTCATTGATTGGGTGATAACCGTAAAGAGGATTAGTAATTGTTGATGGTCTTATTGTACTAGCGATGGGTCCATCAACATCGCAACTAATATCGCCAATAATTTTTATATTAAATGTACTAGATTTAATGGCTTCATTAGAAATGATAAGTGGAGAACCTTTTGCCCAAAAATGACAAGAAATATACATTTCGGCAACTTGAGCATATTTCATGAAATTAGATTCATAACCTATGGAATTCTCGTAAAACTCTTTTCTTGTAAAAGGTTTATTGTCAATTCTCTTGTAATAATCTTCAGGGAAAAGTTGAGTATAAACAGGTTCATTATAGTTTTTTGTAATAAAATCTTCGGGAGAAACTTTATTAATATTTAATTGTTCTAAAATTCTAATGACACCACTTGCAACTCTTCCACCACCAGTTATCACAATTTTATAATTTTCTGGTAACTGAACTTTTCTAAGATTGGTTAACATTTCGGCTTTATCATGACACAAATAAGCTCTTTTTAAATCAAAAAGACCTGTTCGTTTACCGTAAGCATAAAAGGTATTGTAAGAGCCAACAACCCCAGCATAATAACCAAAACCAATTAATCGAGTTCCAAATTCATTGGTAAGGGTTTCATAATCTACCATGGTAATTTTTTTGGCTAACATTGCTTTCAATAAATTTCTATTGTAAGCTTGCTTTTTTATGGTGTGGGAAAAAAAGAAGTAGGTTTTATTTGGAATTAAATCAGTAATAGGAACTTCTTTTACTCCCATTAAAATGTCACAATCAGCAACAGAATCGACTAATTCAATACCATTTTCTTCAAATTCTTCAGCCTTAAATCTCCTCACTTGGCTTTTTTGAACCACCAAACTCACTTTCTTAAATTTTTCAATAACTTCTTTACATTGCTTAGGTGAAAGAGGAGCTCTTTCATCAGGAGGTGTTTTCCCTTCTTTTATAATCCCAATTTTCATGCCTACAAATGTAATGAAAGTTTATGTTTTTTAACAAAATAAACAAGTTTGAGTTAAATTTCTTTAATTTTGCGGGAGTTAGTTCATTGAAATTACTGGGGTCGTTTTTGGTTTTGACAGCAAGATGAATGGATAGGTAAGCATGTCGAGCATTGTGAGTTGGCTCGTAAATATCGGCTCTCAAATCGCTAATTGGCGAAAATAACTATGCAATGGCTGCCTAATCTCGACTTAGTCGGATTTGCTTAATTCTACTCCTTAGAGGGGTAGAACCATTTACCTCACAACTGTTCTGTTTGTTAACGGGTGTATTAGAGGTATCATCATTTCAAACTAGTCAATAAATTGCTTCGGTTTATTGGCGAAACTAAAGAAGCTTAAGCTTAAGGTTGGTGGCTTTTAACCTGCTTTAAGTCTAACAATTAAATAAAAGCTACACATGAAGAAAGCTTATTAGTTCCTTGTTTGGACGAGGGTTCGAATCCCTCCGACTCCACAAATTAAAACATCAACTTATTGATTATCAATTTGTTGATGTTTTTTTATTTTGTACGATTTTTGTATTGTAGTAACTACTTGATAATCAAATAAATATATTATTTTTTGTCGAAAAAACATGAACAACTTATTTATTTTTTACAAATGTACTACGAGTAAAAGCAACTATTCTTTTAATGATACGTAACAGTAAATTCAATCATAAATAATTACTTTAGCAAAGTTATATTTTAAACTTATATTAATGACTAGATTAAGTACTTTTTTAATAGTATTAATTATATGTGGAGAATGTTTCACTGTTTTGGCTCAAACAGACTCTGCCTCTATTGCTAAGCCTGATAGTACATCAGCCACTACGGTAAATCCTTCAGTAAATATTCCTGAGGCAAGTGGCGAAAATAATTATCAAACCAAAGGAGTTTCAGTTTCTCCAGCACATTTTCATTTAACACAAAAACTTGGAGAAGCTAAAACATATAAAATTTCTGTTCATAACGACACAAAAATTGCCAAACAATTTAAAGTAAATATCTACGATTTTAATATGAATGGAAAAGGAAAAACAAGTTTTATGGCTCCTGGAAACGGGAAATATTCATTAGCTAAATGGATAAACATCTCACCTACTTTTATTGAATTGAAACCTGGAGAAAAAAAAGAAGTAAAATTTACGGTAAGCGTTCCTAATAATGAAGCAGGGGAAAAATCGGCATGGAGCGTTATTATGTTGGAACAAGAATCTCCAAGAAAAACATTAGAACCACCATCAAAAGGAGATGGAACAGTAGCTTTAGGAGTTATTCCCACTTACGCTTTTGGCGTTTTTGTTTACCAAAATCCTCCAAATGTTGCCACCAACAAAGTTGAGATTATCAATTTTAGTTTTGCCGAAAAAGATACTGCTCAAATGATTACCATTGAAGCCAAAAACATAGGCGATGGAATAGCTTTTTGTACATCATATATTGATTTAACCAACTTAAAAACTGGGCAACAAGAACGTTTAACTGTGAAAACTTTTACCATTGTTCCTGAATTAATTCGTGACTTTATCTTTGTGTTACCAAAAAACCTTAAAAAAGGAAATTACCTTGCCATTGGCGTGTTGGATTACGAAAATTCAGAGGAAATTCAAGCAGCAAAATTAAATTTTGAAATAAAATAATAGCATTTATCAATTAATTATTAACTTTAAACTATTAAAAAATCTCAATCAATCAATCAATCAATTATTAACTTAAAAAAATTGAAGTTGGAAGTTAGAAGTTATCAGAGGCTGAAAAAAACCTCAAACCTCAAACCTTAAACAATTAATTATTAACCTTAAATTAAAACAATTATGAAAAATTTATCGTATTTGTGTGGTGCTTTATTAATAATAGGCTCTGCAAGCAGTTTAAAAGCACAGTTAATCGACGAAAAAGATGTAACTGTAACCATGGATCTTCAACCAGTTTTACAACTGGATATGACCACTCCAGATCAAATCGAATTTGTATTCGATGAAATTAACGAGTACTATGCTGGTATTACTAAGTATGGTGCTACAGTATTAAGAGTAAGCTCAACAGTTAGTTGGGATTTGTATGCTGTTGGACGTTCAACTGGTACGAATGGTCCCGAATTTTGGGATCAACAAATTGATTATGGCAACAATAACGTGAATGCCATTCCAGATCTTCCTTTGAGTTTATTAGAATTACACCAAAATCAACCTAACAATGGTGATGGAGCAGCAACAGGTTTATTTTCAGATTACAATCAAGCTTTTTCACCTGCAACAACTCCAAGTGCTGGTAACAGTTTGTATGTAAACGCAGGTACAAACACACCTCCAACAACTGTAGATAAATACATTGGTGGACATGCTGGTACTTCTGGTATAGTTGGTGCTGACTTTTTGCCAGGTGGTAGTTATTTAACTCAAACAGGTTTAACTTCTGATTATTTCTACGTAATAGACTACAGAATTTTGCCAAGCTTACCAGCAATTTTTCCAAATGCTGCTGATGCTGACGGTGCAACATTTGAAGATATTGCGACTGTAAATGGAGCTGGAGCTTATGCAGAACCAGGTGTTTACACCATGTACGTTCAATACATTTTGTTAGAAGACCAATAAAATAAATTGGTAAGTAATTATTTTAAAGGATGTGTTTGCTAATCAAACACATCCTTTAATAATTCTATAAAGATGATTTCTAAAGTAACTTTTTTTTCTTTAATACTTCTTTTAGTTTCAAATTTTATTGAAGCTCAAATTCATTGTGGGCTAGTAGAAATTATCCCCAACACCACCGTTAATTCACTCCTATTATTTGACAATTTTACCAGTTACAATGGTGGAATTATTATTAATAGTGTAGCTAAAATTAGAGTAAAAGTAGAGGACAAAGTTATTCCAGACCCTTTATGTTCTTGGAGTTTAACGATGATTATCAATAATAATCCAGGAGGTGGCACACCACTATCAGAATGGGAACAGTTAAATTTATATGGAAGTGGATTAGGAATAAATCCACCTATTAATGCTCTTGAAATTAGAGTTAGAAATATTTGTACTACTTCCCCTATGGATGGTGTTTTTCAAACATTTACCAATAACAATGATATTATAGATATTATTGCAGCATTATTACCCGTTACACCAGCAGGTAGTTGTACAGACAATGTCAATGGATCAGGCAACTATTTAACTAATTACGACGAGTTTAACTTTGATATTGATATTCGTGTAAAACCCAATTTTACCTATAATCCAGGAATATATCAATTAAACATTAAATTCCACCTTGAAGAAAATCCATAGAATCGTTTGAAAAAAAATGTACATAGCTCTGTTATTCATTTTTCATTAATCGTATTATTGAACCTAATTTTTATAAGCCTAAGTTTTTCACAAAATGATTCCATTTTAGGCTCACCTATAATTGATTTGCTTAATCCCGATTCAACCAAAAACACTCCAATACTAGTTAAAGAGCTAAAAGACAGTATTAGCAACTCTTTAAAAGGAAACGAAACCGACCAATTGCATACGGGTTTCAATAAAAACAATATTGAATTAAAACAAGGCGAAATTATTTCAAATGTTTTAAAAATTTACAACAATACCTCAGAAAATATAAAGTTTACAATTGATTTGATTTATCCTGGAAGTTGGATATCGATGAATGATGTAACCATTTCATACGAAATAAAACCAAAAGATACATTGTTTGTTCCTGTAATACTTATCCCAACAAAATTAATTAACGGAAATACTGAAGTAATCATTAATGCATTTATTATCGATATTGATAATCAACAAATTGCGAATGATAATTTTTCGATTTATACCAAAAAAAAAATCTCGTGGAACGTAAGTGTTGAACCAACGAATACATTCTATTTTAAAAACGGAGAAAACAATAAAGATTTTGAATATCGAATTGAAAATACAGGAAATTACAAACAAGATATTTTTGTAAGTTATAAGATGCTTAGAGGCGATTTAATGTTAATGGACACGAATGACTTTATCATTAAAAACCCGAATTTTACTTTGAGTTTAGAAAGCCATCAAGATTCTACATTAAAATATAGAACGTCAATTTTAACTCAAAAAGAACGAAATTTTAAAAAAATATCTATTAATTCATACCTTCCAAATACCAATTTATATTACAAAAAATATAGCTTATACATTAATAGTAGCGAACCGAAAGGAATAGAAGCAGGGGCGTTTAAAAAGGGGAATAAAGTTGATTTTATTAAACTTCCTAATCAAGCTAAAGCGGTAGAATATGGCTATCCCTATTTACCTCTAACCGTTGAAGCTTCAGTACAAAATTTATTAGATGTAAACTCATTTATGTCAATTGATATGCGTGGCTTCAAACAAATTAATGAAAAAGCAAGTATTTCCTATTTTACACAATTGAATTACAATCGAAATTATTACACTAATAATTTTTTAACCAATGCACCTTGGTATATTGGTTATTTTGATGATAAAAAAACAGTAGAAGTTGGTAATGTAAGTGGAAATGTAATTGGAATAACTAGCTATGGAAAAGGGGTAAAAGCATCTTACAGTTATTTAGAAAAACACAAAACTGGGGCATTTTATGTTAAAGCACCAGGGCTATTTGGACAAGTACGCAACGAATCTTTCGGGATTTTTCATACCTATCTGCACAACGAATATTTTAATATTACTGGTAAATTTGGTCGGCAAATATCCTATTACAGTAATAAATCCATCAATTCATTTTCTCTACTTCCTAATTTTAATATTCAACTTAAACATTTTTTTAGCTTCGTTGGTGCTACAACAACACGAAGCGATTATAATACATCTACTCCTTCTAATCAAATTTATGGTTTCTTAGTGGGTGGTAATTACTCTAGTCAGTTTTTAGAAAAAAAATTAAAATTTAATTTAGGATCTCGTTTTAACAATAAAAATTTTAGCATGGGTTCATTTCAACGCTTTAGTTTAACACACTATACAAGCTATAAACTAAATAAAAATTGGGATACCTATTTGTCGAACAATTATCAAAATATACAAACCTACAATACATTTACAACATTACCTGGGTTTAAACAAGAATTATTGTTTAATAATTTAACTTTCTCAACAAAAAAAGATAAAGGATCCTACCAACCGGGTGTTTTTTATGATTATAGAGATTATCTTTCAAGAAGAATTCATAATCGTGGGGGTAGTTTTAGATACTCTACGTATGATTTTTTACAAAACTTCTTGGTTTTCACATTTATTAAAGCGGGATATAGCGACCCTATAGATTTAGAAGTTGAAAAAAATTACTTTAACTTTGAATTCTCTTCTTTACTTCGATATCATGTTTGGGATTTTTCTGCAAGATATAATTACGGATCTTTTTCTACCAATGCCTTTCAAACCCAAGTATATAAGGATATAACCCCACAAAATGTGCGTTTATCATTACAAAATCAACATCAATTTAAAAATAAGCATTTAATATTAGAATCAAATTTAATTTACAACTATGATAATATTTATACCAACCATAGTATAGGAATTTTTCCTGAAATATTTTACTTTACCAATTCTGGTTGGAAATTTAGTTTAAGAGGAAATTACTCATTCAATACCAGTAAATATGGTTCATTTTACACGAACGACACACTAGTTAATATCAATAGTAATGACCACGGAAGAAATCTTACTCAAAACTTTACCATAGGAGCTACGGTTCGAAAAGAATTTGGAATACCAATTCCTTTCATTAAAAAAACTTCTGCATCCTTAGATTTTATTTCTTTTTATGACATTAATGGAAATGGAAAACGTGACAAGGATGAACCTGCCATTGAGAATGTAATTATAAGATTAGGAGCAAAAGAAGTCATTACCAATAATAAAGGGGAGGCTAAAATTAAAAATATAATGATGAACTCGTACCCATTTTATGTAAGGAGTTTAGATAATTTACAGGGTTGGTTTCCTGATGTAAAAGATACCATTCAGGTAATTACCAATAATCAACAATTTATTCCGTTTGTACGTGGAGTTAAAGTTTATGGTGATGTGGTTTTAGACCGACAAAAAATAGCCATTGCAGACACCTCTAAATCTTTCGATTTATCGAGAATTAAAATAACCGCTACCAACGGAAAAACCTATAATACCTTAACAAATATAAAAGGTAAGTTTGAATTTTACATGCCTAATGGCGATTACATTATTACAATGGATGAAAGTATTTTAGGTAGTAAATATAAATTAACTAGAAACAATATTCCCATTACTTTAAAAAACACTCAAGATGGAGTTTATGTTTCTTTCTACATTATTGAAAACAGAAAAAAAGTGGTGATTAAAGAGTTTGGGACTTCTGATGGTGGTGGAGATTAACATTCATACGTAATAATCGAGAATACCCACACACCTTGCCAAATGCCATATAAGAACTGAAATGGAAAGCTGCGAATGAAGAATCAGTTTTTAGAACCCACCTTAAATCAATTATTCTAAAAATAGTGTACATTTGAATTTAAATTTTATAAAAATGAAGTTTCTAAATTTTTTCTTGGCATTCTTTTTTCTGACAACTACTATGAATGCTCAAATTACCATTACTAATAACGATATGCCTAATGTTAATGATACTTTTCGGTTAAGTACTACCAACAATATACAAGGATTAGACCCAGTATTAACTGGCACCAATTACAGTTGGAATTTTTCAACATTAGTCCCATCATCACAAAGATTGGATACTTTTTTTTCTGTATCGTCAACGCCATTAGCTTACCAATTTTATTTTAACAACATTATTCTTTATCCCAACCATAAAGCAAGTTATGCAATTAAAGGAATAGATTTAGGAATCCCTCAAGTACCCATTACTGAGGTTTTTAATTACATCAAAAATTCATCTTCAGCATATGATAATGTGGGTTTTGGTTCTAAAATTAATGGTGTACCAAGCTCTACACAAAATAATCCTGTTGATAGAGAATATACTTTCCCAATGAATTACAACGACAATCATAATTCTAACTCTGTTTTTGGCATGAGTGTTCCTACTTTTGGTTATTATGGTCAATCTGTAGAAAGAATTGATACTGTTGATGGTTGGGGAACTTTAACTTTGCCAAATGCCAATTATACAGTTTTAAGAGTAAAATCAATTTTGCATAAAATTGATACCACCTATATCGATCAATTTGGATTTGGCACCACCATTCCCCGACCAGAGGAAATTGAATATAAATGGTTAGCTGTAGGAACTGGAATACCAGTTTTAAAAATTATTACCAATGCTGGTAATGTTACTCAAATAGAGTATCAGGATATTGATTTAAATGTGTCGGTAGCTGAAATCAATGAAATAAATGGATTAAAACTTTTTCCAAATCCTGCAAAAAACTTTATTACTATTGATTTTGAATCAACTATTGCTGGTTCTGTTAAAGTTAAATTGAAAGATGTTTTAGGAAAAGACATTGCAACAATTTACACGAATAATTTAGCTGCTGGAAATAATAAATTGCTTATTGATTTAGCAAGACATTCGATTCAATCAGGAATATATTTTGTAGAATTAAGTATTGATAATAAAGAATACTTTGTACAGAAGTTGGTTATAGCTGAGTAGATTAAAAAAGGGACAGGGGACTGGGGACTGGGGACTGATGACTTTTTCACTTTTTACTTTCTTTTTTTACTTCTTCTCTTAATTCTTTTGCCATTTCTCGAAAAGCAGCAATTTCTTCTTTTTTACGAGCTTTAACAGTAACCAATGCTTTATCAATAAGAATATCTCTTTCGGCATAATCCTTTATTTTACCAGGTTTCACAATACGCATGTCTTCAGCTATTCCACATTCTTCCAAAATATCATCCGTAAAAGTTATTTTATCCAATCCAAAATAAATTTTAATCAATTCTTTATGTTTGTTCATGATTAAAATATCCTGAATAGAAATATTTTTAATTTCTTGGTAACCAAAACCCAACCTTGCTTTTCGTGTTAATTTTCTTAAATTAACACTGTAACTACCATTTTCAAACTCGTTGCTTAAATCCATATTATCTTATAAAAGGTATTGATATTGACGATGAGTTTCCTACATCATCAG
>PFUQ01000199.1:14817-14959 GCA_002790175.1 Flavobacteriales bacterium CG_4_9_14_3_um_filter_32_8 | reverse complement strand
ACGTTCCGGATATTTACAAGACTATTGTGTTGGCGAGACTTTAGAGTGCCCCCAGCGGGAATCGAACCCACATCTGAAGTTCCGGAAACTTCTGTTCTATCCGTTGAACTATAAGAGCGTTGTCCAGATTGTAACATTCTGT
>PFUQ01000199.1:0-14761 GCA_002790175.1 Flavobacteriales bacterium CG_4_9_14_3_um_filter_32_8 | reverse complement strand
CGCGGAAGGATGCTAGAGTGAGTGCTGTGCTCAGAGAAGAACGTTCACAACATATAAACGGGTTGCCTTTGGAAGCATCTGTGGACAGGACTCAGGGCGTTTTTGAGATTGATTTTTCTAACACAGAGTCATTTTTTGCTGCTATTAATTGATCGTATTCTTCTTTTGATCCAACAATCATATCTCTGTAGCTCTTTAAACCTGTACCTGCTGGTATTAATTTACCTACAATCACATTTTCTTTTAAGCCTTTTAAGTAATCTATCTTACCACTAACAGCAGCCTCATTTAATACTTTTGTTGTTTCTTGAAATGAAGCAGCAGAAATAAAGCTATCTGTTTGTAAAGAAGCCCTTGTGATACCTTGTAGAATTGGACTTGAAGTTGCTGGAATAGCTTCACGTGTAGAAACGATTTCTTTATCCATTCTTTTTAGTTTAGAATTTTCGTCTCTTAACTGTCTGTGTGAAACAATTTGACCAGGTTTTATTATGTCAGATTCTCCTCCATCTACAACAATTAGCTTATCAAAAATCCAATCGTTTTCTTCCATAAAATCTTTTTTATTGACAATAGATTTTTCTAAAAATTTAGTGTCTCCTGGATCTTCAATGTAAACTTTTTGCATCATTTGTCTAACAATTACCTCAAAGTGTTTGTCATTAATCTTCACACCTTGTAATCGGTAAACTTCTTGTACTTCATTTACAATGTATTCTTGAACTACAGTTGGTCCTTTAATTGCCAATATATCTGATGGAGTTATAGAACCCTCTGATAATGGTACTCCAGCTTTAATAAAATCATTTTCTTGAACTAAAATGTGTTTAGATAAGTTAACTAAATAAGTTTTAACTTCTCCAGTTCTTGATTCAATAATAACTTCACGATTACCTCTTTTAATTTTACCAAAAGATACAATTCCATCTATTTCAGATACAACTGCTGGATTAGAAGGATTTCTAGCTTCAAACAATTCAGTTATTCTTGGTAAACCACCAGTAATATCTGCTGTTCCTCCAGCAACTCTTGGTATTTTAACTAAAATATCACCACCTTTTACTTTATTTCCTTCATCTACGATAATATGAGAACCAACAGGTAAGTTATAAGTTCTAAGAAGATTTTTCTTGCCGTCAACAATAGTCAATACTGGTATTTTTTTCTTATCTTTTATATCAGAAATTACCTTTTCGGTAAATCCTGTTTGCTCATCAGATTCTTCTTTATAAGTAAGACCTAATTCAAAGTTTTCAAAAGCAACAGTTCCATCTACTTCCGTAAGAATAACAGCGTTGTATGGATCCCATTTACAAATTAAATCTCCTTTTTTAACTATGGTTTTATCTTTGATATAAATTTGTGAACCATAAGGAATATTACCAGTTGTTAAGACAATGTTGGTTTTTGTATCAATAATCTTCATTTCTGCAGAACGACCAACAACAACTTCAATGTCTTTTCCATCTTCATTTTTCTTGGTTAATGTTCTTAATTCTTCTATTTCGATTTTACCATCATATTTAGCTTCAATACTAGAAATACCTGTAATTTTCGATGCTGTACCACCAATATGGAAAGTTCTAAGTGTTAATTGTGTTCCTGGCTCACCAATTGATTGAGCAGCTATTACTCCAACTGCTTCTCCACGTTGAACCATTCTTCCTGTAGCTAAGTTTCTGCCATAACATTTTGCACAAACTCCTCTTTTTTGTTCGCAGGTTAATACTGATCTAATTTCAACTTCATCAATAGTTGAGTTTTCAATTACTTGGGCAATTTCTTCAGTAATTTGTTCTCCTGAAGCAACAACTAATTCTTCGGTTCCAGGAATGTAAATATCGTGTACTGAGGTTCTTCCTAAAACTCTGTCATAAAGAGATTCTACAACATCATCATTGTTTTTGAGTGAGCTAGCTGTTAAACCTCTTAAAGTTCCACAATCTTCGTCTGTTATTACCACATCTTGTGCAACATCAACCAATCTTCTAGTTAAATAACCAGCATCGGCTGTTTTAAGTGCAGTATCCGCCAAACCTTTTCGGGCACCGTGAGTAGAAATAAAGTATTCTAATACAGATAGTCCTTCTTTAAAGTTGGCTAAAATTGGATTTTCAATAATTTCTTGTCCAGCACTACCAGATTTTTGTGGTTTTGCCATCAAACCTCTCATACCAGATAATTGTCTAATTTGTTCTTTAGAACCCCTCGCACCAGAATCAAACATCATATAAATAGAGTTAAATCCTTGCTGATCGTTTTTAAGGTTCGTCATCAACGTGTTTGTTAATCTAGTATTGGTATGTGTCCAAATATCAATAATTTGGTTATAACGTTCATTGTTAGTTATAAATCCCATGTTATAGTTAGACATCACCTCTTCAACTTGAATGGTAGCATCTGCAACCATTTTCTTTTTTTCTTCAGGAATCATAATGTCATTCAGGTTAAATGATAACCCTCCTTTAAATGCCATTTGATAACCTAAATTTTTAATATCATCCAAAAATTCAACAGTTCTAGATGTTCCCGTTACTTTAAGAATGTTACCGATAATATCTCTAAGTGATTTTTTAGTTAATAGTTCGTTGATATAACCGACTTCATTAGGAACACATTCATTAAAAATAACTTTACCCGTTGTAGTTTCAAGTATTTTATCAATTATTTTACCATCTTCTAAATCTTTAGTTTTAACCTTTATTTTTGCGTGAATATGTAATTTTCCTTCATTATTAGCAATAATTACTTCTTCTGGTGAATAGAAGGTTTTTCCTTCTCCTTTTATCAGATTTTCTTTTGTCGATTGTCTTTCTTTGGTCAAGTAATAAAGACCAAGAACCATATCTTGAGAAGGAAGTGTAACTGGAGTACCATTTGCAGGGTTCAAAATATTATGTGAGGCTAACATTAATAGTTGTGCTTCTAATATTGCAGCATTACAAAGTGGTAAATGCACCGCCATCTGGTCACCATCAAAATCGGCATTAAATGCAGTACAAACTAATGGGTGTAAGCGGATTGCTTTTCCTTCAATTAATTTTGGCTGAAAAGCTTGAATACCTAAACGGTGTAGAGTAGGAGCTCTGTTTAATAATACAGGATGACCTTTTAAAACATTCTCTAAAATATCCCAAACAATAGGTTCTTTTTTATCAACTATTTTTTTGGCTGATTTAACTGTTTTAACAATCCCTCTTTCGATAAGTTTACGAATGACAAAAGGTTTAAATAATTCAGCAGCCATATCTTTAGGAATACCACATTCATGTAGTTTCAAATCTGGTCCAACAACAATTACAGATCGTGCAGAATAATCAACCCTTTTACCTAATAAGTTTTGACGGAATCGTCCTGATTTACCTTTTAAACTATCTGATAAAGATTTTAGAGCTCTATTTGCGTCTGTTTTTACAGCACTTGATTTTCTTGAGTTATCAAATAATGCATCAACAGATTCTTGTAACATACGTTTTTCGTTACGTAAAATTACATCAGGAGCTTTAATTTCAATTAATCTTTTTAGTCGATTATTTCTAATGATAACTCTTCTGTATAAGTCATTTAAATCAGAGGTTGCAAATCGTCCTCCATCAAGTGGAACTAATGGTCGAAGTTCTGGTGGAATTACTGGAACAACTTTTATAATCATCCACTCTGGTCTATTTTCAATTCTTTTATTGGCAGACCTGAAAGATTCAACAACTTGAAGTCTTTTTAATGCTTCATTTTTTCTTTGTTGAGAGGTTTCAATATTTGCTTGATGTCTCAAATCGAAAGATAAAGTATCTAAATCTAATCTTTTTAGTAATTCATAAAGTGCATCAGCACCCATTTTAGCTAAAAATTTATTAGGATCCGAATCGTCTAAATACTGATTTTCTTTAGGTAAAGAATCTAACACATCAAGATACTCTTCTTCAGTTAAAAAATCTAAGTATTGAACTGGTTCACCGTCAGTATTTTTTGCTCCTGCAGCATTAACAACTACATACCTTTCATAATAGATGATGGTATCTAATTTTTTAGTAGGTAACCCTAAAAGATAACCAATTTTATTAGGTAAAGACTTGAAGTACCAAATATGAGCAACCGGAACCACTAATGAGATGTGACCCATTCTTTCTCTTCTTACTTTTTTCTCTGTAACTTCAACACCACAACGATCACAAATAATACCTTTGTATCTTATTCTTTTGTATTTTCCACAGTGACATTCCCAATCTTTTATTGGACCAAATATTCTTTCGCAGAATAACCCATCTCTTTCTGGTTTATAGGTTCTATAGTTAATCGTTTCAGGTTTTAATACTTCTCCACTAGATCTTTCTAGGATTAATTCGGGAGATGATAAACTGATTGTAATTTTTGAAAAATTACTGCTGGTTTGGTTATTATCGTGCTTAAAAGCCATATTATAGAAATATTTGAATGTTCAAAAATTATTTTAATTAGTCCATTGTAATGTTTAGAGCTAAACCTCTTAATTCATGTAGCAAAACGTTAAATGATTCGGGAATACCTGGTGTTGGCATTTCTTCTCCTTTAACTATTGCTTCATAAGCTTTTGCTCTTCCTCTTACATCGTCAGACTTTATTGTTAAGATTTCTTGAAGAATGTTTGCTGCACCAAATGCTTCTAATGCCCAAACTTCCATTTCTCCAAACCTTTGTCCACCAAACTGTGCTTTACCACCTAAAGGTTGTTGGGTAATTAATGAGTATGGTCCAATAGAACGTGCATGCATTTTATCGTCAATTAAATGACCTAATTTTAACATGTAGATAACTCCAACTGTTGCTGGTTGATCAAATCGTTCTCCTGTACCACCATCATATAAATAGGTTCTACCATATTGAGGTACCCCAGCTTTAATACAATAGTCATTAATTTCTTCTACTGATGCTCCGTCAAATATAGGTGTTGCAAATTTTTCACCTAATTTTTGTCCAGCCCATCCAAGTACTGTTTCATATACTTGACCAAGGTTCATCCTTGAAGGTACTCCAAGTGGATTTAAAACAATATCAACTGGAGTCCCATCTTCTAAATAAGGCATATCTTCTTCTCGAACAATATTTGAAACAATACCCTTATTACCATGTCTTCCAGCCATTTTATCACCAACCTTAAGTTTTCTTTTTTTAGCTAAATATACTTTTGCTAGTTTAATGATACCTTGTGGTAATTCGTCACCAACAGAAATTGCATATTTTTTTCTTTTATAAAAGCCTAATATTTCATTTACTTTAATGCTGTGATTGTTAAGTATTTGTTTAACTAATTCATTTAGGTCTTCTGATGTTGTCCAGTTCTTAGAATCAATAAATAAGTAATCATCTATTTTTTCTAATACTTTTATTGAGAATTTACTTCCTTTAGCAACAATCTCCTCATTGTAATAATTGACAATTCCTTGACAAGTTTTTCCGTTAACTACGGTAAATAATTTATTAATTAGTTCTTTTTTTAATTCACCAATTTCATTATTATATTCTATGTCTAATCTAGCAATGATATTTTTTTCTTCTGCTCTAACTTTTTTGTCTTTTATTACTCTTTGAAATAATTTTTTACCAACAACAACACCTTTAACCGAAGGTCTAACTTTTAATGATGCATCTTTAACATCGCCAGCTTTATCGCCAAAAATTGCTCTTAATAATTTTTCTTCTGGGGTAGGGTCTGTTTCTCCTTTCGGGGTTATTTTACCAATAAGAATATCACCTTCTTGAACTTCTGCTCCAATTCTAATGATACCATTTTCGTCTAAGTCTTTAGTCGCTTCTTCACTAACATTAGGGATGTCTGCTGTTAATTCTTCTAAACCTCTTTTTGTGTCTCTAACTTCAGAAGAAAATTCTTCAATATGAACTGAGGTAAAAATATCGTCTTTTACAACTTTTTCAGATATTACAATTGCGTCCTCAAAATTATAACCTTTCCAAGGCATAAATGCAACTTTAAGGTTTCTTCCTAAAGCTAACTCTCCATTTTGAGTAGCATAACCTTCACATAAAACTTCACCTTTTTCAACTTTTTGTCCTTTAACAACAATTGGGGAAAGGTTCACACAAGTATTTTGGTTTGTTTTCTGAAATTTAGATAAGTTATAAGATGTTTTATCTCCATTAAAACTTACTAATTTTTCATCTTCTGTTCTATCGTATTTGATTGTAATCGTATTTGCATCAACATAATCAACAATACCTGATCCTTCTGCATTAATAAGTACTCTAGAATCTTGTGCCACTCTAGCTTCAAGTCCTGTACCAACTATTGGAGCTTCTGAATTAATTAATGGAACTGCTTGACGCATCATGTTGGAACCCATCAAGGCTCTGTTTGCATCATCATTTTCTAAGAAGGGAATTAATGAGGCAGCTATAGAAGCAATTTGATTTGGGGCAACATCCATTAAATTAATGTCCTTCGGTAAGGCAACAGGAAAGTCTCCTTCTAATCTTGATTTTACTCTTTCAGTTAGAAAATTTCCTTTGTCATCAATTTTTGCATTTGCTTGTGCAATTACTTTTGTATTTTCTTCCTCTGCACTTAAGTAAATTACTTCTTTTTTCAAGTTAACTTTACCGTCTTCAACATGACGGTAAGGTGTTTCAATAAAACCGAGTTTATTTACTTTTGCAAAAACACATAATGATGAAATCAGACCAATATTAGGACCCTCTGGGGTTTCAATAGGACATAATCTTCCATAATGAGTATAGTGAACATCTCGAACTTCGAATCCTGCTCTTTCTCTTGAAAGACCTCCAGGTCCTAAAGCAGACATTCTTCTTTTGTGTGTTATCTCAGATAATGGATTGGTTTGATCCATAAATTGAGATAGTGCGTTAGTTCCAAAAAATGAGTTGATGACAGAAGATAATGTTTTTGCATTTATCAAATCGGATGGAGTGAACACTTCGTTATCTCTAACATTCATTCTTTCGCGAATTGTTCTTGCCATTCTTGAAAGTCCCACTCCAAATTGATTGTATAATTGTTCACCAACAGTTCTTACTCTTCTATTACTTAAGTGATCGATATCATCAACCAAAGTTTTAGAGTTAATTAACTCAATTAAATATTTAATAATAGAAATGATATCTTCTCTAGATAATGTTCTAACATCTACAGATACATCTAATCCTAATTTTTTATTAATTCTAAACCTTCCTACTTCACCTAAATCATATCTAGTTTCTGAGAAGAATAATTTATCAATCACTCCTCTAGCAGTTTCTACGTCTGGTGGTTCAGCATTTCTTAATTGACGATAAATGTGTTCAACAGCTTCTTTTTCTGAGTTAGAAGGATCTTTTTGCAATGTGTTATAAATAATTGCATAATCGGCTGAGTTTACATTTTCTTTGTGAAGAATAATTGTTTTAGATCCTGAATCAACAATTAAATCAATATGCTCTTTTTCAAGAACAGTTTCACGGTCTATTATTACTTCATTTCTTTCTATTGTCACAACCTCTCCAGTATCTTCATCAACAAAATCTTCTACCCAAGTTTTCAATACTCTAGCAGCTAATTTTCTTCCTAATATTTTTTTAAGTCCAGATACACTAACTTTTACTTCGTCAGCTAAATCAAATAATTCTAATATTTCTTTATCTGTTTCATAACCAATAGCTCTAAAAAGAGTGGTTACTGGTAATTTTTTCTTCCTATCAATATAAGCATACATCACATTGTTAATGTCTGTAGCAAATTCAATCCAAGAACCTTTAAAAGGAATTACTCTCGCAGAATACAATTTAGTTCCATTGGCATGAAAACTTTGACCAAAAAACACCCCTGGAGATCTGTGTAATTGAGAAACTATTACTCGTTCAGCACCGTTGATAACAAATGTACCTTTGTTAGTCATATAAGGTATCTTTCCTAGATAAACATCTTGAACTATTGTCTCAAAATCTTCGTGTTCTGGATCAGTACAATATAGTTTTAACTTCGCTTTTAAGGGCACACTATAGGTCAAGCCTCTTTCGATACATTCATCAATAGAATAACGAGGAGGGTCAACAAAATAATCCTGAAATTCTAAAACAAATTGATTTCTAGCATCTGTTATAGGAAAATTTTCACTAAAAACATTAAATAGTCCTTCTTGTTCTCTATTTTCTGGAGTTGTTTCTAGTTGAAAAAATTCATGAAATGATTTTAATTGAATATCTAAGAAATCAGGGTAAGATAACTGACTTTTAGTGGAGGCAAAACTAATTCTTTCAGCCTTTTTTGCTTGAACTAACGGTTTGTTCATTTATGTAAATGAGTTTAGTTATTATTAAATTACCTCAAGTTGGAGGTATTAGTTTTATAAAATAATATAACTCTTTGCAAATCAATCCCGATTATTCGGGATCTCAGTTTTCCATTTACTTGGAGTGTATAAGTCTATAAGCACAAAACGGTTTAGATTCTATTTCGTAATTAAACGACCTAGAATCTAAACCTTATGGATTTAGATGGAGGGATTATTTAATCTCAACTTCAGCTCCTGCTTCTTCTAATTGGCTTTTAAGAGCTTCTGCTTCATCTTTAGATACACCTTCTTTTAATGCTTTAGGTGCACCATCTACTAGTTCTTTAGCTTCTTTAAGACCTAAACCAGTTAATTCCTTAACTAATTTAACTACAGCTAATTTTGATCCACCAGCTGCTTTTAATATTACATCGAATTCTGATTTTGCTTCTTCAGCAGCTTCTCCGCCACCAGCAGTAGGTCCAGCAACAGCTACAGCAGCAGCAGCAGGTTCAATGCCATATTCTTCTTTAAGAATACTTGCTAATTCGTTTACATCTTTTACAGTTAAGTTTACTAACTCATCTGCAAGTTTTTTTAAATCTGCCATTTTAATTTATTTTAATAATTTTATACAATTTAATTTATTATTATTTTGAGTACTAGTTTTTATTCAGGTCTCTCTGAAAGTGTTTTTACAATTCCTGCAATTTTTCCTCCACTTGATTTTAATGCAGAAATCACATTTTTAGCAGGTGATTGTAATAAAGCAATAATATCACCAATAAGTTCTTCTTTAGACTTAATATTAATTAAGAATTCTAAGTTCTCATCTCCTATATAGATTGCTTCTTCAATAAAAGCTCCTTTAAGTAAAGGGGTGCTGCTTTTTTTACGAAAATCTTTAATAATTTTTGCAGGTGTATTACCAACTGTTGAAAACATTATCGAAGTATTTCCTACTAGTGTGCTATATAATTCATCGTAATTACCATTAGCTTTTTCTAAAGCTTTTTTAAGTAGGCTATTTTTTACAACTTCTAATTTAACATTACTATTAAAGCAAGTTCTTCTTAACTTTGTAGAGCCTTCAGCATTTAAACCCGCAATATCAGCTAAATAAAAAATATTAGCTTCATTTATTTTAATGGTTAAACCATCAATAAACTGGGTTTTTTCTTCTCTTGTCATAACTAATTTCTTAGATTAGAAAATTTATTAAACCAAAATTGATTTTGGTTCAACTTTAACTCCTGGGCTCATTGTACTCGATAAGCTAACGCTTTTTACGTATGTACCTTTCGCCGATGTAGGCTTTAATTTTATTATAGTTTGAATTAATTCATTTGCATTTTCAACCAATTTATTAGCTTCAAATGATACTCTACCTATGGTAGTATGTATTATTCCAAATTTATCTACTTTAAAATCAATTTTACCCGCTTTGATTTCTGTAACAGCTTTACCAATTTCCATTGTTACTGTACCTGATTTTGGGTTAGGCATTAAACCTCTTGGTCCTAAAACACGACCTAAAGCTCCAACTTTACCCATAACACTTGGCATAGTAATAATTACATCAATATCAGTCCAACCTTCCTTTATTTTTTCAATATAGTTGTCCAAACCAACATGATCGGCACCTGCTTCTTTAGCTTCAGCTTCTTTATCAGGAGTACACAGTACCAAAACTTTAACATCTTTACCTACACCATTTGGTAAGGCAACTGTTCCTCTAACCATTTGATTCGCTTGTCTTGGATCTACTCCTAAACGAACACTAATATCAACGGATGAGTCAAATTTTGTGTATGTAATTTCCTTAACAATTTTAGCCGCTTCATCTAAATTGTATTGTTTTTCAACATCGAATTTAGATAAAGAATCTTTCATATTTTTAGTTAACCTAGCCATTGTTAATCAATTTATTTAAATTATTAATTTATGCAGGGAATTTACCTTTAACGTTTATTCCCATACTCCTTGCTGTACCAGCAACCATTTTCATTGCAGATTCAATTTGAAAACAATTTAAATCGGGCATTTTGTCCTCTGCAATTGTTTTTACTTGATCCCAAGTAATGGAAGCTACTTTAATTCTATTTGATTCTTTAGAACCAGATTTTATTTTAGCAGCTTCTAATAGTTGCACAGCTGCAGGTGGAGTTTTAATTACGAAATCAAATGATTTATCGGCATAAACTGTGATAACAACTGGTAATACTTTACCTGGTTTGTCTTGAGTTCTACCGTTAAATTGTTTACAGAATTCCATGATGTTAACACCTTTAGCACCTAAAGCAGGTCCTACTGGTGGTGATGGATTTGCTGCACCGCCTTTAATCTGTAATTTAATTAATCCGCTTATCTCTTTAGCCATCTTAATTATTATTTAATTGCGTACTCTTTCAACCGGAAGCATTATAATGCTGAAATTATACTGGTAATTACTTATTTATTTAACTTTCTTTCTCTACTTGTAGAAAACTTAGTTCTAGTGGTTGTTTTCTTCCGAAAATTTTAACCATTACTTCAAGTTTTCTTTTTTCTTCATTAATTTTTTCTATGGCACCAGTAAATCCATTAAATGGACCATCGATAACTTTGATGTTTTCACCAACAACATAAGGTACGTTCATTTCTTCTTCACTCTCTGCTAACTCATCAACTTTACCTAATATTCTATTTACTTCAGCCATTCTTAATGGAAGAGGATTCCCTCTTTTTTCAGCACCCAAAAATCCAATTACACCATTCACTCCTCTAATTATATGAGGAACTTCTCCTGATAAATCTGCTTCTATTAAAATGTAACCAGGAAAAAAACTTTTTTCTTTACTAATTTTTTTCCCATTCCGTATTTGGTAAACTTTTTCTGTTGGAATTAATATTTGAGTAACAAAATCTTTTAATCCAGCTCTTAGAATTTCATCTTCGATGTACTTCTTAATTTTATTTTCTTTACCACTTATCGCTCTAACAACGTACCACTTTTTTGTTTTTTCAGTCATAATTCTCTAATCAAATAAACCATAAACAAATGTCATTAATTCGCTAAACGAACGATCCATTATAAAGATGATAACTGCAAAAATTACAGAAGCTACCATTACTACTACAGCACTATTTTGTAGTTCTGCCCAAGTAGGCCATGATACCTTATTAAATAGCTCATCAGCCGATTCTTGTATGTATGTTCCAATTTTTGCCATAACTTTATTTTCTCTGCACGGGTAGAAGCAAGTTTCTCTAGTATTAACTTAAGATGAACTTCTCAACTCATGCTATTTTTGCACGGGTGGAGAGATTCGAACTCCCGACACCTGGTTTTGGAGACCAGTGCTCTACCAACTGAGCTACACCCGTAAATTGTAAGCTGAAAAAGGATCTATCTTAGCGAACACCTTTTTCAACTTTCAACTTAAGAGTTATTATCTTATTTTATAATCTCGGTAATTTGACCTGCTCCCACTGTTCTTCCACCTTCTCTAATTGCAAATCTTAATCCTTTATTTATTGCAACAGGAACGATTAATTTTACAGTAACTGTTACATTATCTCCAGGCATAACCATTTCTCTACCTGCTTCTAAGTAAATTTCTCCAGTTACATCTGTTGTTCTAATATAAAATTGAGGTCTATATTTATTGTGAAATGGAGTGTGACGACCACCTTCTTCTTTTTTCAATACATAAACTTCGGCTTTGAATTCAGCATGAGGAGTTATAGAGCCTGGTTTTGCAATTACCATACCTCTTCTAATGTCACTTTTTTCTATACCTCTTAGTAAGATACCAACATTATCTCCAGCTTCACCTCTATTTAATATTTTTCTAAACATTTCAACTCCAGTAATTACTGATTTTAAATGTTCATCTCCCATTCCTAAAATTTCTACTTCATCACCTGTATTTGCAATTCCAGTTTCAATTCTTCCAGTTGCAACAGTTCCTCTACCTGTAATTGAAAACACATCTTCAACTGGCATTAAGAAAGGTTTATCGATATCTCTTGGAGGCATTTCAATATAAGAATCAACAGCATCCATTAATTCCATTATGCCTGCTTCCCATTTTTCTTCTCCATTTAAAGCTCCTAAAGCAGATCCTTGTATGATTGGAACATTGTCTCCATCGTATTCGTAAAATGATAACAATTCTCTTATTTCCATTTCAACTAACTCTAATAACTCTGGATCATCAACCATATCCACTTTATTCATGAAAACAACCATTCGAGGAATACCAACTTGTCTTCCTAATAAGATGTGTTCTCTTGTTTGAGGCATTGGACCATCAGTTGCGGCAACCACTAAAATAGCTCCATCCATTTGAGCAGCACCTGTTACCATGTTTTTTACGTAATCTGCGTGACCTGGACAATCTACGTGTGCATAGTGTCTATTTGCTGTAGAATATTCTACGTGAGAAGTATTAATTGTAATACCTCTTTCCTTTTCTTCGGGTGCGTTATCAATAGAAGCAAAGTCTCTTACTTCTGAAAGACCTTTTTTTGCTAACACAGTTGTAATTGCAGCTGTTAACGTTGTTTTACCGTGGTCAACGTGACCTATAGTTCCTATGTTTAAATGTGGTTTGGAACGGTCAAAATTTTCTTTAGCCATGATTTCAATTTATTTTATTACTTATTATTTATATTTAATTTATTCTTTAATTATTATTAAAGCATCAAAATATAGAGCCAATGATGGGACTTGAACCCATGACCTCTTCCTTACCAAGGAAGTGCTCTACCTCTGAGCTACATCGGCTTTTACCGATATATACCGTAAAAAGAGCGGGAGACGGGGCTCAAACCCGCGACCCTCAGCTTGGAAGGCTGACGCTCTATCAACTGAGCTACTCCCGCTTTTAAAACTTTCATATATTAAGAAGATGAACTCCTAATTTCTTGAGTGGGGGAAGCAGGATTCGAACCTACGAAGGCGTAGCCAACAGATTTACAGTCTGTCCTCGTTGACCGCTTGAGTATTCCCCCAACGTATTTCAATAATTTAAAGAACTGAGCCGATCGAGGGACTCGAACCCACGACCTGCTGATTACAAATCAGCTGCTCTAGCCAACTGAGCTACATCGGCTTATTTTGTTTTTTTAGGAAAAATGCATAAAAAAACAGACCTTTCCGTAAAAAGGTCTGCAAATGTATAAAAGATTTTATACTAATCAAACAATTAGTATTTATTTTTTTAGAATTAAGCTTTTTTTAATTTTTCTTTGTGTTTTTTCAATTGCTTTCTTAGTGCATCTACTGCAATATCAGTCGCTTCTTCAAATGTTTTGCATTGCTTCTTCGCAAACATATCGTTTCCAGGTATCAATAGTTTAATTTCGGCAACTTTATTGTCTGTAGGATGTGAATTTTCTATTTTTAGGATTACTTCACCATCAATTATTTTGTCATAACAGTTGGCTAATTTATCTATTTTTTCATGGATAAATTCAATCAATTTTTTATCTGCATCAAAATGTACTGAACTAATTTTTAAATTTACTTTCATCGCTTCATCTTTTTTTAACCCTTTGGATGGGCTTGTTTATGAATATTTTTTAATTTTTCTATCGTATTATGAGTGTAAACTTGAGTAGCTGATAGATTAGCATGCCCGAGTATTTCTTTTATTGAATTTAATTCCGCTCCATTGTTTAACATATGAGTTGCAAAGGTATGTCTAAGAATGTGTGGACTTTTTTTGCTTAATGTTGTCACCGTACTAAGGTAGTGATTTACTATTCGATATACAAGTTTTGGATACATTTTTTCTCCTTTTTTGGTCAGAAAAAAAAAGTCGCTTTTAAATCTATTGTATTCGCGGAGTTTGATATAATTGAGTACTAATTTTTTAAGTTGGTTGCCTACTGGGATGATTCGTTCTTTATTTCTTTTCCCTAAAACTTTTAGGGTGTTATTATTAAAATCAATAGAACTGTTATGAATACCAATTAATTCACTCAACCTTATTCCTGTAGCATAAAATAATTCTAACATAAGTTGATTTCTACATCCTTCAAAATCGTTATCAAATTCAGTTTTATCAAATAAAGTGCTCATTTCTTTTTCAGTAACATATACAGGCAATCTGGTAGCTGTTTTTGGTGAAATAACTTTAAGCAACGGATTAGTTGTAACTACTTTAGTTTTTAGCAAGTACTTATAAAATGATTTTAATGTGGATATTTTTCTTGTAATGCTTCTTGGCGATATTTCTTCTTCGATTAATTGTACTATCCACGAACGAATAATTGATGAAGTAACATCATTGGTTTTTCCGATTTGATATTGATGTGCTAAAAAGAACTGAAATTGCTCCAAATCATTTTTGTAAGCAGTAATGGTGTTTGCAGAATATCGCTTTTGATGGGTTAAGAAATCGCAAAAATTTGAAGTATGTTGCATAAAAAAGTAGTTTATTTTTATAACGAAATTGTAATGATAAAGTTATAAAAATAAACTACTAAAAATGAGATGTAAAAAATTAGGAAGG
>PFUQ01000047.1 GCA_002790175.1 Flavobacteriales bacterium CG_4_9_14_3_um_filter_32_8 | reverse complement strand
GAAATTGCTCTTTATGGGTTAGATGCTTTAAACGTAGATAAATATGGGCTAGACGATATGGACAACCGTATTCTCTTAGCCATTATCGATAAATTTAAAGGAGGACCAGTTGGCTTAACAACCATAGCTACTGCTGTGAGTGAACAAGCTGGAACAATTGAAGAAGTTTACGAGCCCTTTTTAATTAAAGAAGGTTTTTTAATGCGTACTCCAAGAGGAAGAGAAGCTACCGAAAAAGCCTATCATCATTTAGGAAAAATTAAAACACCGAATCAAGGGAATTTGTTTTGATAAATAGATTTTTGCTCGATTATGTCTTAACTCTAGAACGCCTGTAGTCAATTAGGAAGTTTTTTTTATTAGTTGAGGATTATTTTCTCCCTTTATTCCCCCACCGATAACTTTCGTTTTCGAAACCCATTAAATCAATTACACGATTTACAACTGTTTGAGCAACTTCTTCAACGGTTTTTGGTTTACTATAAAAAGAAGGAGTTGCTGGACAAATAATTCCACCAGCTTCGGTAATTAGTTTCATATTGTTGATATGAATTAAGTTATAAGGAGTTTCTCTAGCTACTAAAATTAATTTTCGTCGTTCTTTCAACATCACATCGGCTGCTCGAGTTATTAAATCGTTTGAAATTCCTGTTGCAATGCGCCCTAAAGTTCCCATTGAACAGGGGATAATTACCATAGTATCGTACTTGGCAGAACCTGAGGCAAAAGGAGCATTAAAGTCGTTTTTATCGTAAAATTTTACAGCGTAATTGATGTACTCTTGGTTTTCTAACTCATGCTCCCAAACAGTTTTTGCATTGTCAGAAAGTACAACGCCTATTTCAAGAAAGTTGTCACCCTGAGTTTGTCGAAGGGTTAACAACGCGTCCAACAACAATTTTGCGTAGATAGCACCTGAAGCTCCTGTAATTGCTATGACTATTTTTCGCTGACTCATCAATTAAGAGTTTTTACCAAATTGATACCGAATGGTAAAATTCAAATCAACATTATACCAACCACGGTTAAATAGTTTATTTAAAATGCCAACATTTTGGTCGTAATTTAAAAAGTCTCTAATGGGAATAATAGAATTTTTAGAACGTAAATTAAAGATGAAGTGGTCATTCAGTTGGTAATAGATTCCAACAAATCCACCAAAATCAAAACTTTTAAAAGGATATTGAGTTATTTTTTTTTCTCCGTTTTCATCCTCAAAATGATAGCTTAAAAATTTACTTCCATACAACCCTAATTCCAGCATCAGTTTTTTGTATTGATATCTTAATGCCAAAGGAACTTCAATGTAATTAATATTTAAATCAAATTGTCGATAATCACCTCTGTCGGGATGAGCAGCTTTAAAACTCCCTTTATTAATAAAATAGATTTCGAATTGAGTTGACCATTTGTCGGACAAACCTGTATTGGTGAAAGCTCCCGCAATAAATCCTAATTTATGGTAACCAGCATAGCCATCGCCTTCTACTTGAGACCCACTGATTCCTAATATTAATCCTGTTTTAAATACTTGGGAAAAAGAGGTGAGGCATCCAAATAGAATAATAATTAGTATAAGATTTTTCATGAACCAAAATTAATAAAAAAGCTCATGGTAAAATTATACCAAGAGCTTTATAAATATTAATTAGTTATCACTAAGGAATAAGATGTAATTCTTCAGCTTGTAAAACTTCATAATTTGGTCCAGCTTTATAAATATGTGCGACTACTAAACAATTGTTTTTATTCCAATTAGTAGGAAGTGCTAAGGCGTATTCTTGACTGTCGATATCTCCTAAATTAGAGCTTGGAATTGGTGTTCCCCATGTTCCATTAATAGCTTGTCTTAACACATGTCGGTGGGTGTAATATTGAACATAAACACCATTGTCTAATTGCCAATCTACAATGCTATCTTCCACTAAATATATTTGTAAATTATAACTTCCAGTTGCAGATGATAACCACTCAGTATTCACCATCGCTTTTAATGTTCTAGTAGAATCATCATACAAAGTCGATAACCCTATACTCACTTTTGGCACGTCATTTTTTATCGAATTAATATCAATTTCCCATTGCGATAGCCCAGTAATGTTGGCGTTATTTAATCTTGAAACGGTAGCTGCAGGATTCGATGCTACTCCAAAAGTAGTATAATAAGTTTCGCCAGCTGGGATGGCAAAATCTGTTGTAAAATCCATAATTAAATCTCCATTGGCATCAAAACCAGCACCATTTGCAGGAACATCAGCGAAACTTCCTGCGTGAATTGATAGGGGTATTAATTGGTCTCCATAAATAGAATCTAATCTTTCTATTTCTCTTGCACCATCAGGACAAAAGGTGCATAAATGACCTGTAAATTCTTCAATTAATATTTTTCTCATAGTAGGATTGGAAACAACATATAAAGAATCATCCCAAATAATACCAGTTGTATTAATTAAATTATCAGGAATTGGGTTGTCAATTTTATCGCAACTAGAAATAAATATGATAATTGTAACAATAGGAATAAATAAATTTTTCATAAGTATAAATTTTATTTAGTTTATTAAAAACTACTAGTAATGCTTAAAGTTAAGCCACTTGCCGCAGGAACATTTCTGCAAACTCCACCAACACAAAATATTCCTTCTCTTTGTCTTCCATATCCAATTTGGATACGATTGGTTCCTTTTAAATACCCTGCTGATGCAAAATAATAATGGATACGTTCTTTTTCAATTAAATTGCCAAAATTATATTGATCCATTACTGCAATAAACCAATGTGGAGCATAAGAATATTCAATTAAAACTGTAGCCCAATCCTGATGATCTTGTTTGGTAAACAGCCCTTGAAATTCAGCTCTAATAGCATGTTTTTTATTGAGTTTGTAAGTTAAGTCAATTACACCAACGTTCGCATAAATATCAGGATGATCTTGAGGAGTTTTACCTTGAACAACCGCTTGATTGAACATGATGTTGGAATAAGTGAAAATTCCAGATAATTTAGGGCTAAATTTTTTCGTTAATTCAACATTTATTTCATCGTAGTATCGCTCTTCACCAATAGCAAATAGGTTGGAAGTATATCCTAGGTATGTGGTGTCTGAAGCTGGTAAAGCAGTTGAATCAATGTTGTAAACTGTAGAGTAATTGATTAAAAGACTCATGCCATTTTTTCCTCCTAAAAAAGTTTCTTTTTTAAATTTGTACACCAACTCTCCTTGGAAAGCTATTTCTCCATTTGGTTGCGTAGCGTAAGGATATAGTGTGGCTAATAGATTGTATAAATGTTGGCGAGTGAGTGTAGGTAAATAATTAATTTGTAAGTCGGTAAGTGATGCGTTTCTATCCGATCTAAAACTCATATTATCTACTCCTTTAGCTGAAAAAGTTAATCCAAATCCTTTCGAAGAGTATGATGTTTGAGCATAAAAAGCTTCACCTTCTTTGTAAATAAAGTTATTGTCTGCCGATGGATCATTAATTTTTCTTGCATACTCACCATTTAAACTAATTTTTCCTCTTTGTAAGACAAACCTTCCAGCATAAGCACCTACATTTTCTGGTAGGTTATATTGCGAACTTTGGTCTGCTTGATATTTACTCACAAAACTTCCTCCTAAGGTTAACTTTGTTTTACTTTCTTTTAAAGTACCTCCTAAAACATCGTTGACCATTAATTCTCCATCAATACCTCTAACAATACCTTCGCCAGATTCAAAATACAAACGTTGTTTTCCAATAACTCCTTTCACACTCAATCCCTCAGCTAGTTTGTAATTAATTCTAATTCCATCCATTGCATTGTCGTAACCTAGCCCTCTTTCTTCGTAAGACCTAAAAATTAATCCATTTCCAAATTGTTCATAAAAGTTACCCACAGTTATTTTCATTTCTTCATTTGTAAACGATGCATATCTGTAGCCGATTCCGTTCCCTTTATATTTGGCTGGAAATCCTAGCATTGTATTCAAATAGCTTTCATAACGAAATCCTGCTTCAAAATTTCCATTGGTATAGATGAAATTAGCAAATCCATTCATTAGTGTATGTTCAGGAACAGCGGTAGCACCAATTAAACTATCTTCTTGATAGTATTGCATATCTAATTGAAAATTTCCATGAATTTCTCCTCTGCTCATCACTTGGTCGATACTTTGTGCAGAAATATTATTTGCAATAAAAGGTGCTATTAGCAGCACAAAAGAGATAACTTTTTTTAGACTCATATTTGTTAAATTACCTGACAAAAATAAGCCCGAAATTATAAAAAATCGGGCTTAATTGTAAGATTATTGAAATCTTATATTTATACTATAAATCTTCTCCTGCGGCAAGTTTTTTAAGTGCTTCATATAACTCATCTTCATCACCTTCTAAATAAGAATTGTGTTGCCAAACTATTTCGCCTTTGCCATTTACTAAAAAAGTATGTGGTACATTATTTACATTCAAAGCTCTTTTAAAATCTTGATTGGAGTCGATGTAAACTTCATACTCCCATGCTTTACCGTTTACATAGGGAGCAACTTTTCCAGCATTTCGTGCATCATCAATTGAAACGGCAATTAATTTAACTCCTGTTGTTTTTACCCAATCTCCATAAACTTCTGCAATGTTGTTTAATTCTCTTTTACAAGGACTGCACCATGTTGCCCAAAAGTTAATAATCATGGGTTTGCCATCATTATTAAAATCGGACGTATTCACATTTGCACCTTCCATGTTTTTGAGTGTAGCAGATGGTATCAATCTTTTTTCGGTTTGAGAAAATAGAATGAAACTTGTTAAAGTTAAAATAGATAATAAGGCTAATTTTTTCATAGGTAGATATTTATTAAAAAAAAGAATCAGTAGCATTTTGGCAAAAATAATACCATACTACTGATTCTCTTATTTATATTCAATAAAATTATTTAAGTAAAGAAACTTTTTTAGTAATTAATTGATCACCTATAGTAAGGTTTACCATATAAATACCATTTGGTAATTTAGAGCCATCAAAGATTAATTTTTGATTGCCTACATTCATTGTTTCAGTACCATTTGAGTATATCATACTTCCTACAACATTAAACACTTCCATTTTTACAGAAGTAGCTTCTTCTAAAGAGAAAGAAATAGTGGCAATAGAATTTGTTGGATTTGGATAAATACTTAACCCAGATGCAGTATTACTTTCATTGATTCCAGTTAAAGAAGTGATGTTAAATTTTTCAACATCAGAAGAGCCATAAGTACCATTATTTGTAAATATAGCAACATTGTTGTTGTCTTCAAATTTAATATTTCCAGCACCGTAGCCGGCATTAATTCCATCACCGTAAGCATCATTTACATTAAAAGTATAACATCCTGTGCTAGATAACGTAATGTTATGGTTGTGTGCTAAAATACCACTTGCTCCTAAATCAGAATAAGGCCCGCCTGTTCCACCTGGAATTGGATTTCCTGTTGCATCATCAATAATTTCCCATGTAATTTCTGAACCATATTGATCTTGAGTTACAATTAGTTCATATAAAGTACCTGTTCCAGTAGAAGATGTGTTGGTAACATTAGTTTTTGTTCCACTATTGTCTGCTGGATCTGTATCTGCAACACCATTAACATCAGTAATAGTAACATTAATCGTGTTATTTCCTATATCAGAAAAAGAAATTGGATTTAAATCTACAGTTGTGTTAGCTAATGAAGCTAAAGAACCTGTCCAAGGAAATGTTGTTGGAGTGCCACCATTTACGTTATAAGAGATGGTAGCTGAAGTAATAAGATTATTACCATAGTTTTGAAAAACAACTGTTGGAGTAACCACAGAGCCACAAACAACATCATCAGATGTTACACTTTTTAATTTTGCATTGTTTGCAAGAGATAAACCAGTAAAAGTAATATCTGCATAATCCCCACTAATTACTTTACCAGTAGAAGTTCCTTCGGAAACATACACAGCAACCTGTAAATCACCTAATTCAACAGGGATACCATTGATAGTTGACGGAATGGTATAATTATAACTGTTAGTATAATCAGTTCCAGCAGTAATAGTCGCAATATTATCTCCAGCATTAGGAGTAAGAGTCGCTCTTACCATGTGCATATGGTTGTAATTTCCATTAGGAAGTACTTGAGCAGGATTCCATGTAGCACCTCCAGTTTGAGGTCCTTCAATATTATTTTGTGTAATTACAACATTCATTTTGTTTGATGAGCCAGGACCAGTAGCAGTGTAATAAGCTTCCACATTAAGTGTAAGTTGTCTAGTACTTACATCAATTGTCCCTGCTCCACCAACATTAACAGGAGAAGCTACTGCTAAAGTAGTATTGGAATTGGTATTCCAATTAGATCTACTATGCATCACCCCTGCACCAAAATCAGTTCGGTTTATTGCACCTGTTGGATAACCAGAAACTGGAAATAATCCACCAACATAATCACCCCAAGTTGTTCTGTAATTAGGAGTACCAGCAGCATAACTACCTGTGTGAATGTTTAACAACATTACTCTTCCTGGATTGTTAGCTTGTATTTGAGCTGCAATTTTATGACCATCAGGGCAATATTGACAAGTTTTACCTGTTAATTCCTCAAGCACAACATTTTTGTTAGCTGGTGTCTGACTCACAGGCAGTTGAGCAAAAGCACCTAGTCCCGCAACAATGCCTAAAGTAGTAAGTAATGATTTTCTCATGATTTGATTTTTAAGTTTATAAATAATTAGGTTTAATAATTTCAAAACAAATATATTTAATAATTTGCTTGGTTTGTTGATGGTTATTTCTTAATTCTTGGATTCCTATAAAATGGAGTTATTTCCTATTTTAAAGTAACTATTAGAAATCAATTACATTAATCATTAAATTTGAAGTAATAAAAACTTAAAAATTATTTACTATGATTAAAAAATTACTTTTTATAACAACAATTTTAACAGCAACTTCTTCTTTTGCTCAAAACCTTGATTTAAAGGATAATATGAATAATTCAATAGCTGGACAAACCTACTACATATATAATAGTGGTCCAAATATGGCGAATACAAAATTTCATGTAGGAAATAGTTCAGGAAGCCCAATTAATTTCGATTGCTCCTTATGGGAAATGTCAAATCCTACACTTTCTGAATGGCAAGTTTGTTTTGGTACTTCTTGTTATATAGCAAATGATGGTGATCCTAATGCTCAAAATTTTTCATTTGCTACAGCACCAGCTACTGGAATTTATCCTGATTTAAAAGTGGCTCCCTTTTCTTTTGGTTGGGTTACTGGTGATTTTGGTGTATGGAGAGTAAGGGTTTTTGATAATGCAAATCCAATTGATTCATCAACTTGTTATATTGTTTGGACTGTAGCTGGTACTCCTACTGGAGATATTGATGCTAATACGATGATAGATGGATTAGAAATAGCTGGTGATGCAAATTTAAATGGAGTAATTGATGGAACTGAAATAGCTGGAGATATGAATGGAAATGGTGTTATTGATCCTTGGGAAGTTAGTGGGGACGAAAATGGCAACGGTATCATTGATGGTGGTGAGGTATTATCAACTATTGAGGTGAATGATGACCATATTATTTTTAGTACTTACCCTAATCCTGTATCAACTAATTTATCAATTAATTATTCTTTTAGTGGTGGTTCGAAAAATGCTAAAATTGATGTTTATGATGTTTTAGGACAAAAAGTTAACACTTATTTATTAAATGATAATAAAGGAAAACTAACCATCAGTACTAATAAATTAAATGCTGGAGTTTATTTTTATGCGATAAAAGTGGATGAGAAGACTATAAAAACAGAAAGAGTTATTGTTAAATAATAGTCTATTCTAATAATTTATCAGCTAGTATTGGAATTCCAATACTAGCTTTTTCTTTGATAACAGTTAAATTTTTTATACCAGAAGTAATAATATTACTTGGATCGATAAGGTATTTTTCGCAATTAGCCGGAACATGGTCTATTATATTAGCAGCAGGATATACATTTAATGAAGTTCCTATAATGATTAAAATATCAGCTTTTTCACATATTTCTACAGCTTTTATCATATTTGGTACTGCTTCTCCAAACCAAACGACATCAGGACGAAGTTGTTGATTGTTTTTACATTTCTCTCCATAATTGAGTTCAAATCCTTCAATCAAGTACTTTTCATTTTCATTCAAAACACTTCTCGATTTTAAGAGCTCACCATGAAGGTGTAAGATGTTTTTTGAACCCGCTCTTTCATGTAAATCATCAATATTTTGTGTAATTATTGTGACCTCATATTTTTTTTCCAAAGTGACCAATGCCAAATGAGATTTATTGGGTTTAGCTTCAATGACCTGTTTTCTTCTTAAATTATAAAAATCTAATACCAATTTTGGATTCTTTTCCCATGCTTCGGGAGTTGCAACTTCTGAAATTTTATAATTTTCCCATAATCCATCATTACCCCGAAAAGTCTTTAAACCACTCTCGGCACTGATCCCAGCTCCAGAAAAAACTACAACATGCTTCATAATGATGACAATTAACAGGTAAAAATAGTTATCCTTTTTTTTAAATATTGCTATTTTTCTATCTTAAGAATATTATTACTTTTACTGGTTCAAAAATACTTAAATAAATGGGGAAATCAAGAAAAGATATTGATGCTTTAGAGTATCATTCGCAAGGAAAACCTGGTAAAATTGAAGTGGTACCTACCAAACCATATAGTACACAAAGAGATTTATCATTGGCATATTCACCAGGTGTTGCTATACCTTGTTTAGAAATTGCTGAAAATCCTGAAGATGTTTATAAATATACAGCCAAAGGGAATTTAGTTGCAGTAATCTCTAACGGTACAGCAGTTTTAGGTTTGGGAAATATTGGACCATTAGCCGGCAAGCCAGTAATGGAGGGAAAAGGTTTACTTTTTAAAATTTTTGCTGATATTGATGTGTTTGATATTGAAGTAGATGCTACTGATATTGATTTGTTTGTAAATACAGTTAAAGCCATTGCCCCAACTTTTGGAGGAATAAATTTAGAAGATATTAAATCGCCCGAATGTTTTGAAATTGAACGACGATTAAAAGAGGAGTTAAACATACCATTAATGCACGATGACCAACATGGTACAGCCATTATTTCATCGGCAGCCATGCTTAATGCTATCGAGATTGCTGGTAAAAAAATTGGTGAAATTCGATTGGTGGTTAGTGGTGCAGGAGCAGCAGCGATATCTTGTTCTAAACTATATATCGCTTTAGGTGTTAAACAAGAAAATATTGTAATGGTTGATTCTGATGGAGTTATTAGAGCCGATAGAACTAATTTATCGGAAACTAAAATTCAATTTGCCACCAAAAGAGATTTACATACTTTATCCGATGCCCTAAAGAATGCTGATTTTTTCTTAGGTTTATCAAAAGGAGGATTACTAAGTAAAAATATGGTAAAATCGATGGCTAAGAACCCTATTGTGTTTGCCTTAGCCAATCCCGACCCAGAAATTTCATACAAAGATGCCATGGTAGCTCGAAAAGATATTATTATGGCAACAGGTCGTTCTGATTATCCTAACCAAGTGAATAACGTGTTAGGTTTTCCATACATTTTTAGAGGAGCTTTAGATGTTAGAGCTACTTGCATCAATGAAGAAATGAAATTGGCTGCCGTAAGAGCAATCGCATCACTAGCTAAAGAGGCTGTTCCAGAAGAAGTCAATCAAGCTTACTCTGAAAAAAACATTGTTTTCGGGAAAGATTTTATTATTCCCAAACCGATAGACCCACGGCTAATAACAACAATATCTCCAGCTGTAGCAAAAGCAGCAATAGATTCAGGAGTCGCTCAACATATTATAACCGATTGGGAAGCCTATCGTGAACAACTTTCCGTACGATTAGGATTGGATAATAAGTTGTTAAAAAACATTACTCAACGAGCCAAACGAAGTCCTAAAAAAGTCGTTTTTGCAGAAGCCGATAATTACAAAACCCTAAAAGCTGCTCAAATTGTTCATGATGAAGGTATTGCATTGCCAATTTTATTAGGAAAAGTCAAAAAAATTGAAGAAATCGCAAAAGAGTTTAATCTTGATATTTCAGAATTAACAATTATTGATCCAAGAAGTTCTAAAGAACAAGCTAGGAAAACAAAATATGCTCAATTGTTGTTTGAGAAACGTAAAAGAAGGGGAGTTACTTTGATGGAAGCCAGAGATATGATAAGAAGTAGAAATTACTTTGGTTCTGCAATGGTCGAATTTGGTGATGCCGATGCATTAATTTCTGGATTAACAAGAAATTATATCAATACTATAAAACCTGCATTACAAGTAATTGGAATAGAAGACGATGCTCGAAAAATTGCTGGAATGTATATTTTAATTACTAAACAAGGACCTTTTTTCTTAGCAGACACAACAATTAATGTAAACCCTACGGCTCAAGATATTGTAGATATCACACTTTTAACTTCAAAAATTATTCAACGTTTTAAAATTACACCTCGCATAGCATTATTGTCATACTCCAACTTTGGTTCATCAGAAGAAGAAGATGCTATTAAAATGAGAGATGCCGCTAAAATATTGCACGAAAAACATCCCGACATTATTGTTGATGGTGATATTCAAGCTAACTTTGCTTTAAACAAGGAGTTAAGAGATGAAATTTTTCCATTCTCCGAATTGGCTCGAAAAAATACCAATACCTTAATTTTCCCCAATTTAGCATCTGGAAATATTGCCTACAAATTATTGCAAGAAATGGCAGGTTTCGAAACCATTGGACCTATATTAATGGGAATGAAAAAACCAGTTCATATTTTACAATTGGGTAGTTCTGTTCGAGAAATTGTAAATATGGTTACTATTGCAGTAGCCGATGTCCAATCTCGAAAATAAAATTATAGTCCGAAGATAGAAGTTGGAAGCTGCTTCGGACTTCGTACTTCAAACTTACAAATATGATTGCTCAGATAAAAGGAAAATTAATAGAAAAGACACCAACATTTGTTGTCGTTGATTGCAATGGCGTTGGATACCAAATAAACATTTCATTAAACACCTATTCTAAAATAGGAGATGCTGAGTTATGCATGTTGTATACTCATTTTGTGGTGAGAGAAGATGCCCAATTATTATACGGTTTTAAGGAAAAAAGTGAAAGAGAATTATTTAGACAATTAATATCAGTTTCTGGAGTTGGTTCAAGTACTGCTATGTTAATTTTATCTTCTTTATCTCCAAATGATACTAAGCAAGCTATATTAGTTGGAGATGTGATGACCTTAAAAGGTGTTAAAGGAATAGGAGCGAAAACTGCTGAAAGAATAATTATTGATTTAAGAGATAAAATAGCTAAAATTGATGGTGTCGATACAATTTTAAGTTCACAGAACAATACTATTAAAGAAGAAGCGTTAAGTGCACTGATAATGTTAGGTTTTTCTAAAAAACTAGCAGAAACAGCGTTAACTAAAATGGCTGCAACTAGTGAAGAATTAACTGTTGAAGAGCTTATTAAAAGAACATTAAAACACCTTTAATAAGCGATTTATTAATTTGAAGTTAAGAATTGAAAAATATAAAAAATTAAGCATTATTGCAAGCTTGGCTACTATAATTAGTATAGTAAATTGGTTTGCAACACCTAGCAGCACCAATGCTTTTTCTAATTTCAATTTTATTGAAATGCTCCCAATTGATAGTCCAGAAATTGACTTGCCTTTTCCTTTTAACGATAATAATGGAGGTCCTGGAAGCAATAATACAGGAGGCTTATATCTTAATAATCCAAGTAATATCCAATCTGGATTTGAATATGATTCCGAAACGGGCACCTATAATTACTATGAAAAGATGGGGGATAATTATTATAAATATCCTACCTATATGAGTTTTGATGAATATATTAATTATGATTCAAAAAAAGCATTACAAGATTATTGGAAAGAAAAAACTACTGCCGAAGATATTAATCAAACCAAAGGGTTTAGGCCTAAACTAACAATAGATGGAGAGGCTTTTGATCGAATTTTTGGAGGAAACACCATCGATATTCGACCTCAAGGATCTGCCGAATTATCCTTTGGTATTAATCGTTCTACAAGAGATAATCCCGCTTTACCTGCGAACCAAAGAAGTACTACTACATTCGATTTTAATCAACAAATACAGTTAAATGTTGTAGGTCATATTGGAGAAAAATTAAAAATTACTACTAGTTACAATACTGAAGCAACTTTTGATTTTGAAAATCAAATGAAAATTGAATATACAGGGTATGAAGATGAGATTATTCAAAAAATAGAAGCTGGTAATGTTTCGCTTCCATTAAAAGGTCAATTGATTACTGGTAGTCAAACTTTATTTGGAATTAAAACAGAATTGAGGTTTGGAAGAATGACGGTTACGAGTGTCTTATCTCAAGAAAAAGGAGAAAAAAAAGAGATAAATGTGCAGGGTGGAGCTCAAATTCAAAAGTTCGAAAAAGAAGCCTCAGAGTATGAAGAAAATAAACATTATTTTTTGTCACAGTATTTTAGAGATACTTACGAAAGTTCTTTATCAACACCCCCTTTAATTTCTTCTCGGGCAAGCATTACCAAAGTAGAAATTTGGGTTTCTAATGTTAATAGTTCGGTTGAAAACACAAAAAATATTATAGGTTTTATGGATTTAGGAGAGGGTACACTTGCTAATATTTATAATGATCTTTTAGTAACCGATGCAAATACTTCTCCTTTAGTTAATTATCCTAATAATATAGCTAATAATCTTTATTTTAACATTTCTGATACTACAGGAGTTTCGCTATATAATACATCTGCAATTAGAGGTTTTGTAAGTGCTAGTCAGGAGTTAGAAGCTAAAGGTTACATCAATGGTATTGATTTTGAAAAATATGAAAATGCTCGTTTACTACTTCCTTCCGAATATACCTTAAATGCACAATTGGGTTATGTTTCCTTAAATTCATCTTTAAATTCTGATAATATTTTAGCAGTTGCTTTTCAATATACCTTAGATGGACAAGTTTTTCAAGTGGGTGAGTTTTCTACTGATGGTATTACTGGTCAAAATTCATTGTATGTCAAACTATTAAAAGGAACAAGTGTAAGCACCAGTTTACCTACATGGAATTTAATGATGAAAAACGTGTATGCTTTAGGAGCATTTAATATTTCTCCAACCGATTTTTATTTAGATATTTTTTACATGAATCCTGCAACTGGAGTAGAAATTCCGTTTATTCCTGAAGGTGAAATCAACGGAATTCCATTAGTGAGTGTGATGAACTTAGATCAATTAAATTCTAGCAATCAAGCCAGTCCCGATGGGGTTTTTGATTATATCAATGGTATAACTATTAATTCATCTAACGGACGAGTTTATTTTCCTGTATTAGAACCATTCGGATCCCATTTAAGAAGTAAGTTCTCCAATCAACAAATTGCAGATAAATTTGCTTTCGATACCTTGTATGTTACAACACAAACATTGGCAGAACAAGATGCTACTAAAAATAGATTTAGAATAAAAGGGCAATACTCTTCAGCTTCTACTTCCGACATTTCATTAAATGCAATGAATGTCCCCGAAGGTTCTGTAACAGTTACTGCTGGAGGTGCTGCTTTAACCGAAAATGTAGATTATACAGTTGATTATAATTTAGGACGAGTAAAAATCATTAATGATGGTATTTTGCAATCTGGGACACCAATTAAAATCTCATTAGAAAGCCAATCGTTATTTAATATTCAAACCAAAACCTTAATGGGTTCTAGATTTGATTATAAAGTTAATGATAACTTTAATATTGGAGGTACCATTCTTAAATTATCAGAAAGACCTTTAACTAGCAAAATCAATATTGGTGATGAACCCATTAATAACACCATTTTTGGTTTTGATTTAACTTATACCCACGAAGTTCCTTTTTTAACCAGATGGGCAGATAAGTTGCCAATTTATAGCACCAAAGAAAAATCTTCCATTACCGTTGAAGGAGAATTTGCCAAATTATTACCTGGTAATCCAGGAGCAATTACAAAAGATGGTGTAGCTTATTTAGATGATTTTGAAGGAAGCCAATCTGCTATTGACATGAAAACTGTATCTCAATGGAAATTAGCAAGTACTCCACAAGGACAACCTACTCTTTTCCCAGAAGGTGAACTCCCGCTTTCCAACACGTTAGCCTATCGTTATAATGCCGCAAGATTGGCTTGGTACAACATCGACCCTTTGTTTTGGAGAAATGATTCGCGAACTCCTAGTCATATTGCAAATGATTTAGCCATGCAGTCTAATCATTACATGAGAGAAGTGTTGCAAACAGAAGTTTTTCCGTTTAAATCAAACGCTAATGGAGTAGAACAAAACATTTCGGTATTAGATTTAGCTTATTATCCATCCGAAAGAGGTCAATATAATTTTGATGATGGTACTGGCGGATTTTCTGGCATTGATGCCAGTGGTAATTTAAATAATCCTTCAACTCGCTGGAGCGGGATTATGAGGAAAGTGGAAACTACTGATTTTGAATCTTCTAATGTGGAGTATATCCAATTTTGGATGATGGATCCTTTTGATGCTATCGATGGTGATCCCAACCATGCTGGTGGTCAATTGTACTTTAACTTGGGTAATATTTCTGAAGATATTTTAAAAGATTCTAGAAAATCGTTTGAAAATGGGTTGCCTTTAACACCGATTGATTATGGAACTGGAGCAAATGTAAATTTGGTAGATACCACTATTTGGGGTCGAGTTCCTACTGTTCAAGCACTGGTAAATGCATTTGATAATACTCCTGCAACAAGACCACTACAAGATGTTGGATTGGATGGAGTAAATGATGCCGATGAAGCTTATTTTTTTCCTAATTATAGTACTTCAATAAATACGATCTTAAATAAAGTCGATCCTGCAGCAGATGATTACCACCATTTTAGAGGTTCTGATTTTGATACCCAACAAAAAAATATTTTAGAACGATATAAATTATTTAATGGTATGGAAGGTAATTCGCCATGTTCCGAACAATTTACAGAAAGTTACTCTACTTCGGCAACAACAAGACCTGATATTG
>PFUQ01000104.1:15692-16224 GCA_002790175.1 Flavobacteriales bacterium CG_4_9_14_3_um_filter_32_8 | reverse complement strand
GTCACATTCGCTTTATCAGCTAATAACTGACGAAGTTCTAACTGCTTTACATCTGGATACTGAGGTACTAAATTTAGATTTTCTTGAATAGCAGCAACAGCTTTTGGAGAAACTCCATAAGGGTTTTCGTTTTGTGCCAAACGAATCAATTCAGCACCATAATTTACGTTGTCGTATTTTATTTTATTACTCATTATCAAAAATGGTTTTACTAATATTAAAGAGCACTTCTTTTCTGTACCAATCAGACGCTCTAATGTCTGAAATAGGATTAGCATATTCTAACACTCTTTTAGCAAACTCTTCTTTATCGCTTTCAGAAATAGTATGTATATTTTTTCCTATTAAAAATTCACAAGCAGTAGAAGTAAAAGGAATGGTTGGGGCAACCGCTCCACAGGTAACTCCTGCATCAATTATTTTCCAATCATTATTCATTTGGATGTGATAAGCTAGCGAAACTATGGATATTTCCATGGATTTCCTAGAACCAACTTTCTCAAATCCTGATATAATTTTATTACTTGAATTT
>PFUQ01000104.1:5547-15611 GCA_002790175.1 Flavobacteriales bacterium CG_4_9_14_3_um_filter_32_8 | reverse complement strand
TTTAATCCTCTAATAAAAGAGCTCAGCAATTCTTTTCGTTCGTTACCATCACAATCTAAAATATGGCACGTAGCTTTTAAAGCAATTAAAGCTGCTGTCATATCGCCCGAAGGAGAAACATTACAAATATTTCCACCAACCGTTGCCACATTTCTAATTTGTGTAGAAGCCAATTTACTAGCAGCTTGATGCAACACTGGAAAATTTTCTTGTATTAATTTGTTGTCGATTATTTCAGATGCTGTAGTTAAAGCTCCTATCTGAAAATCTGTTTTATTTTCTACGATTAATTTAAAACTATTATCCGTTAATTGAGCTAAATTGATTAAGATCAATCCTTTGGTTTGCTGAGATTTAAACTGATTAATTAAATCAGTAAATCCAGCACCAATTTTAAAATTATTGGCTTGGTTATCCGCAATTGCATTTAGCAATTCGGGAGTTGTTTTGGGACTAATTACATCAAAATTCATATCTTATTAGTTTCGTGTTTAGAGTTTCGTGTTTCAAGTTTCTTTTCACTCAACGCTCTCAATACTTTTTCGGCAGTTATAGGAAGTGAATAAAACCGAACTCCTAATGCATTGGAAACTGCATTTGCAATTGCTGCTGCTGTTGGAATCAATGGTGCTTCACCAGCTCCTTTTGAGCCATAAGGTCCAGCTTCATCGTACGTTTCTATCGGATAAAAATGAATAGGTGGCATATCTGTTGACGTTAGCATTTTGTAACCATGAAAATTAGGGTTTTTTAAAACTCCTTTTTCATAAATCATCTCTTCGGTTAGTGCATAACCAATTCCTGTCGCCAAACCTCCTTCTATCTGACCTTGTAATCCAATTGGATTCAACACCCGACCAACATCTTCCGAAACATGTACATTGAGTACTTGAACATTTCCAGTTACTGTATCTACCTCAACTTCTATAACTTGTGATGCAAACGCATAATTTCCGGAAACATCGCCTTTAAATTCTTTGTCTTGAAAACGACTTGGTGGCTCATAAAAATAGTTGACCAAACACAATTCGTGTGGTGAAGCAAAGTGCATTTCCCTAACCACTTTATCTATTTTAATTTGATGTTCGTTAAACAACATTTCTCCATTTTGGTATTCAAAAGTAGCTGTTTTAATTTGAAGTAAATCGGCAGCTTTTTTGTTTAATTTTTCTTTAATGAGTTTTATTGCTCCCAACAACGAATTACCTGCTACAAAACTTGTTCTGGAGGCATGAACTCCTACATCCCAAGGTTTTACATCGGTATCGGTATTGATAACTTTTATCTTTTCCATCGGAACTCCTAATTCTTCCATCGCAATCATAGCTAAAACGGTTTCAGAACCTTGACCGATTTCGTTCGAACCAGTAATGATTGTTAAATATCCGTAATCGTCTATTTTTAATGATGTACCACAACCATCGGAACGGTAAATTTTTGCTCCTCCACCCACATGCAACATAGAACCTAAACCAACTCCTTTTCTATACCTGCCTGTATTTGGTGCTGTCATTATTTGGTCGTAATTGCTTTCTTGAATTACTTTTTCTAAAGCCGGAAGTGCTCCACAAGTTTTAAAATGTAATCCTTGACCAGTAATTTCTCCTTTGTAATTCGCATTAATTAATCGAATTTCTCTTTTATCCATTCCTAATTCTTCAGCCATCAAATCAATATTTGATTCGATAGAAAAAGTAGCCTGAGGGTTTCCATAACCTCTAAACGAACCTGCAAAAGGGTTGTTGGTGTAAATGGCATCTGCTTGAAAATAACAAGCAGGAACTTGGTACAACGAAGAATAAGTTTGCATCATTACAAAAGGAGTGGTTGCTCCCCATGAAGTATATGCTCCATTGTCCATTATTATTTTTGCCTCTCTAAAAGTAAATTTACCCTTTTCATCGGCACCAGAACTTAGTTCTATGGTCATGGGTTGACGGGTTGGAGAAGCTAAAAACTCTTCTTCCCGACTGTACAAAATTTGAACAGGTTTACCACTTTTAATAGCTAATAAAGCACATATAGGTTCAAACGGAAGCATGTCTAATTTACTGCCAAAACCACCACCAATAATAGGCTGAATAACTCTAATTTTTGATGGTTCCATTTTTAATGCGTGAGCAATATCTCGTTGATACAAAAATGGAACTTGGGTAGATGACCAAAGTGTTAATCGTCCGTCAAAATTATTGTATTCGGCTGTGATGTTACTCGTTGCCATACAAGCGTGGGTAACACGAGGCAGCTCATAAGTTTTCTTAATAATCACTTTACTTTTTGCTTTCTGCTCAGCTAAATCACCGTGTTCGTAATGAAAAGATTCAGCCCTGTTTTTGTTACCGAACTGTTCAGCACCTTTTCCAAATTCATTAATTCGGGGAGCAGATTCTTTCAACGCTTCAAAAGGGTCGTAAACTCCTTCTTTTATCTTGTATTTAACTTCAATTAGTTGAATGGCTTTGTCTGCAATTTCTTTGGTTCTAGCTGCAACTGCTGCAATTTCATCTCGATTGCAATTTACTGTTCCTTTTTTAAGGATAGGGTGGTCTCTTTTGTAACCGATGTTGTTCACATCAATATCATCGGCAGTTATTACACATTCAACACCTTCTAGTGCTAGAGCTTTAGAGGTATCAATTGAAGTAATTTCTGCACAAGGATATTTGGCTCTTAAAATTGAACCGTGTAGCATGTTTGGCAATTCAATATCATGACCATAAATGGATTTTCCAGAAACACGTTCTTTGCCATCCAGTTTTTGGTGCGATTTACCGATTACTTTCATCATAGTTTCTAGTTTAGTATTTCATCTTTTACACCTCATTTAACTCAACCCTCCAATTCCATTCATGGGGAGAGTATCCTTCGTTGTGGTTTCCTTCCGTCAGCTGACGGATGGGTAATTTATTTTATTCATTTTTTTATTTCATCTTGTAACCTTTTGCAACTCACCCCTCTGTATCTCCCCTCAAGGGGAGAGCTATCGCTCAATGCCGACTTCTGACTTCCATCTTCTGACTTCTAACTATTTATAAACTGCTTCGGCAGCATCAATTATTTTTGCATAACCTGTACACCTGCACAAATTACCTTCTAAGCTTTTTTTAACCTCCTCTCTTGTTGGAGTTACACCTTCAGCAGTACATTTATCGCTGTATGCTTTGGTAGTCATTACCATTCCAGAAGTGCAAAACCCACATTGAACAGCCCCGTGTTCGAGCATTTTTTCTTGCACACGATCCAATGGGTTTTCACCATTGCCTAATCCTTCAATAGTGGTTACTTCTTTTCCATCTACATTTATCGCCAAATACATACAAGAATTAATGGCAGCACCATTTACAATTACCGAACATGCTCCACATTCTCCTTCTAAACATCCTGGTTTTGTCCCTTTTAACCGGAGTACATCTCTAATTAAATCGATTAACAACAAGGAAGATTTTATCTCCTGACTAATCGTTTCTCCATTAATTTTAAATGTTATTTGCATAGTTATTTGTTTTGGTTTACAGTTTTCGATTTTATATTTAATCCTAAATGAAAGGCTTCCAAACTCTTCTCTTCAAATCCTTTTTTGGCTAATTCAACTATTGCTTTTTCAATAAATTTAGCAGGAATAGGAAATTGAGTTTCAGCACAAGCTCTTCCTAAAACATATAAATTCCGTAGTACAGAAATCATGTTTTTAGGACTTTCTGTATTATAAATTACGAACTGAATATTTTCTTTTAAATACTCAACGAATTTTTCGATATTAGGATACGGAGCATTTCCAGCATTTACTACATAAGGTAAAATTTGATTGTTGTCAATAATTACGATGCTATTTTTATGTAAATACGCAATATTTCGTTGAGCTTCTAAAGGCTCCAATCCAAATAAAATATCAACGCCTGCAGTTTCTAAAAAACCATACGTATTTTCGCCCAACGTAATTCCTGCAGTAACAGAACCTCCTCTTTGCGACAAACCATGAATTTCGCTAGTTGCAACTGGAATACCTGCTAATAATGCCGATTTTACCAACAAATTGGTTAAGAAAACAACTCCTTGTCCTCCAACTCCAGCAACCAATATTTTAGTTTTTTTAAGCATTAATTAATAGTTTCTTTTTTCCCATTTTATGGCATCATTCGGACAAACATCAATACATAACCCACATTTGGTGCATTTTGGATAATCAATAACAATTTTTCCATTTACTTTTATCATGGCAGGACAGCCCAAATTATCAATACAATGATTACATTTTTCGCAAGATTGAAATAAATTGAATTTATTAATAAAAGCATTTATATTTCCGTCTAAATCAATAGCATCAGCTGTTTTTCCTTCTTTTTCTTTATGATTCAAGTTTAATAAAGCATCCAATCCTTCATAAGCAAACTCGTATCCTTCGAGTTGTTGTTTTAATCCAATTACCGCTCTTTTTCCAGAAGCAATTGCTCCAATTAAACTCATGTGATTTTCATCTCCAACGTCACCAGCAACAAAAACATTTTTATAGTTGGTATAACCTGTTGATGGGTTTGCTTTTATTTTGTTGTTAGTATTCAAATTTTCTAGTCCAATTTCAGCATATTCATCAGCATTTCCAATCTGACCAATAGCAATTACGATATAATCGCAAAGTAAATCTTGAATATGATTTTTAGTGTCGAACTGGTGAATAGCAATTTTTATTTGTCCGTTTTCTGAACAAGTTGCCACAAAACTATTGGCAATAATTTTTATTCCTTCTTCTTTTGCGTGAGTTATTTCTTCGTTAAAAGCAGGCATTTTAGCTTCCGTTTCTATACAAGATAAAATTATTGTGTTGGTAGCATCTAATCGTTTTGCAGAGCGAGCTACATCTATCGCACTATTTCCACCACCAACGACCAAAATTGTACTTCCTTGTTTAATAGTTAATGATTTTTGATTGTACGATTTTAAGAAATTTAACGCATCAAACTTTTTACTTTCAGAAACAGATTTTACAACTTCCAATTCGTTTGATTTACCTAAACCTAAGGCAAGAATAACTCCATCAAATTGGCTTGCTATTTCTTCTAATTGAATGTCTTTTCCGAGCGAAGTGTTAAAATGGAATTGAACGCCCATTTTTGCAAGCTGACTAACCTCCACATCAAATCCTTTTTTATCCATTCTAAAATCTGGAATAACGTATTTAATTAAACCTCCAGCGGCAGCTTGTTTTTCAAAAACTGTAACATTAAACCCATCTCGTATCAAATCGTAAGCAGCACTTAAACCAGCAGGTCCGGCACCAATAATAGCTATTTTTTTATCTTTTTTTTCTGCATTTTTTATTTGATTAAATACAGTTGAAAAATCGTTAAAATTCTCGTCAATGTTCGAAACAAACTTCTTTAATTGCTTTATTGGAATAGTTGTATCTGATTCGTGATTAGAAAATAATTCGCATGGACGATGGCAAATATCTCCACAGGCTCTAGAAAACAACAGTTTATCTCGAACCATATTTAATGCTGTTTTGTAATCTTTTTCTAAAATTGAGTTGAAGAAACCATGATTACAAATGTTTGCAGGACAAGCCTGATCTTTAGAATCTACTCTTTTTTCAGCACGTATTTTAGCAATTGCACGAGTTAAACTTGAGTTGGAATTTGCCATTTTTGAGCAAACAAGGGCTTCATCAGAATGATTGTGACAGGTATTACATTTACTATGGTCAATAATAATTTTAGAATCTTGCTTGGTATAATTTAAATAATCTGGCAAGAAAACGCATGGTGCCTTTGAAATAATTACCGAAACACCTTGATGCGACATTGCCTCTTGAATTTTTTTGTAGGTATCAGTCGTATCAAAAGGCATTAATGTTTCAACAAATTTTACACCCATTCCTTTAATTAAAGGTTCTAGTTCAATTTCTTGGTATTTTTCTAAATGAGTTGCTCCTGGATGGTCTTGATGTCCAGTCATACCAATAGTTCTGTTATCAAAAATGATAACTAAAATATTGGATTTGGTATAAACTGCATTAAGTAACGAGCTTATACCTGAGTGAAAAAATGTGCCATCGCCCAACATAGCAACGGTTTTAGTTCCTTTATTATTTAGTGCTTGAGATAAACCTTGTGCCATAGAAATACTCATCCCCATGTGATTGATGGTGTCAATCATTTTTAATGGAGGTAATGCTCCTAAACCTGAACAACCAATATCTCCACAAAGAATGGTGTCGTTATCTTTTTTTGGTACAATTAATTTCAACGCATAATAACTTGCACGATGCGGGCAACCCGAGCATAATGTCGGAGGTCTTGCTGGTAAATTTTCTGCAAATTCTTCAAATCCATTTAAAGGTGAATTACTGATGCTATTAATTTGAAATAATTCATCTAATACTTGGGTAATTTGGCTCAAATTAAACTCACCTGTAACAGACAACCCTGAAAAACCTTTTCCCAAAATTTCACAGGTCAAGTTATTTTTTTGAGCTAAATTTCTAACAGCATTTTCTATGATTGGCTCCAATTCTTCAACAATCAAAACCTTTTTAAACCCTTTTTGTAAAAAAGACAATACCTGCTTATCGGGAAAAGGAAAAATTAAACCTAAATCAAGTAGTTCTAATTGGTTAGCGAGTTTATTTTCTTCAATAATCTCCAACAAATAGGTGGTAGAAACACCGCTGCTTATTATTGCTATTTTTTTATTATTACCTGCAAACAGTACTTTATTGAATTCTGCAAAATATGGGTCAACAATATTACTGTGTAATTTGAGTAATAATTTTTGATGAGCTGAGGCTGTTCTTGCTGGAATATTGATGTGTTCGGGCAATCTATCAAAATGTGCTATTCGTTCGTTAACGTTTATTTCATGGTAATCTAACATTCCTTTGGTATGAGAAACCCTCGTTGTTGTTCTTACAATAACTGGCAATCTTAATTCAGCCGACAATTGAAATGCTTGTTTGGTCATTTGATAGGCATCTTTGGGTGTTGCTGGGTTAAAAACTGGAACTGAAGCCATGTTTCCCCAATACCTTGAGTCTTGTTCGTTAGAGCTGGAGTGGCAACCTGGGTCATCGCAAAGCACAATAACCAGAGGTGCAATAATTGTTTGATAAGTAACAGACATTAACGCATCAGAAGCCACATTCATACCTACGTTTTTCATCACACACAGTGCACTCTTATTGCCAATGGAATAAGCAATTGCTTTTTCTAATGCAATTTTCTCATTGATACTGTATTCAAAATAAATTTTATGTTTAGTTTGTTCTGGATATTTTTGTTGATAATCGATTTGGTTTTGAAACTCATTTACATAATTAAACACCTCTGAAATTTCGGTAGAAGGTGTTCCTGGATATGAAAAAACGCCATCTACACCAACTTCTATTGCACCACGAGCAATGGCAACATTTCCTATTTCACAACGGTTTTGTGCCTTAGTGAAAGAAGTTAATATGTCGATGGTTTGTTTTTGCATTTTCTTATTTATTGTATTGACAAGGGAGTAACTCCCTTGTTTTTATATGGCAAGGGGTTCAAACCCCTTGTTGCTTTCTTGTTTTGTGTGGCAAAGTGTCATGACCTCTTGTTGTTTATATTATTTTATTGGCTATAAATAGTTCAATTTCGTCTTCATTCATTCCAATTTGTTTATATACTTTGTTATTTTGTTCACCTAATCGTGGAGAACATGTTAATGAAAATTTATTTTGTTTCAAAAATTCTGTGTTGTAAGATGCTGGAGAAAGTTTTGCTTCTTTTCCATTAGGAAGATTAGTTCTCAGCATATTTTTATCGACAAATTCTAATTGAGCAACCTCTTTAACTGTGTTTACTGGAGCTGCTGATAGATTTAAAGAAATGCACAACTCGAAAAATTCTTTGGTAGTATAGTTTTTACTTAATTCTCCTATTTCTTTGTAAATGTTTTCCTTTTCCTTCATCCTTCCTTCGTTTGTTTTTCGATTTTCGGAAAAAAGTTTTTCAAATCCATTGTGAGAAACAAATTTGTGCCATTGCAAATCGTTGCCTATGGCTAAATAGAGATACCCATCTTTTGTCGGATAAGCATTGCAAGGAATAAAACTTCGGTGTTCGTTGCCACTTCTGGTAAATAACTCATTATCGTTTTTTACAAAATTTAGTTGTGGGAGTGCCGTCATTAACCAACTTGCAGCACATTGTGCCATTGAAATGTGAATTTCCTTGTTGGTATTATTCTCCAACATGGCAAGAACTACTTGTGTAAAAGCTTCATCTCCGGCTTTTAAATCAATAATCGGAATACCACAAGGAACAGGTTTGCCGTCAGGTTCTCCTGTAAGGTAGGTAAACCCCATCATGGCTTGTAAAGCTGGGTCGTAACCTGCACGTTCGGGATGTTCTGGCCCCATAGCAGAAATGCCACACCATATCAAATTTGGATTTGCTTCAGCAAGTGTTTTATAATCAATACCGAGTTGTTCGTAGCGTTTTGGTAAGGTGTTGCACATAAACACATTAACATTCAACTCCTTAATTAATTTTTTTAACAACTCTTGTCCTTCCTTTTTTTTCAGATTAATGGTGATGGCTTCTTTACCGGTGTTTGGTGCAATATAATATGAATGTAAATCGTGATAACCCAAATCAGCCCCAATATAACGATTTGGGTCTCCTGCGTTTTCGCCATCTTCTACAGGAGTTTCAATGCGAATTACTCGCCAACCTTGTTGCACCATGCGTTCTGTTGCATAAGGCAAAGCCAATGCTTGTTCAAGAGATAATATGGTTTTAGTCATTGGTTTATTGGTCATTGGTCATTGGTTGTTAATTTGTTTTTTCTCCTATTGATTTAATATAACTGTTTAGCATTTTTCCTATTAGATTAATATCTTCGATAAACTTTGAGTATTCCTCTTCATAAATTAAATTTCTATTCTTTGCTTTTCTAATTTCATATCTCATTTCTCTAATTTCTAATCTTATTTGCTTAATCACACTTTGTGTTTCCCTCAAGGGAAAAAGCAAACGCACATTGCCCATTTCTAATGACCAATTTCTAATCTTTAATGACTATTTTTTTCTTAAAAAAATATCGGTTCTTTAAATTCACCATAAACATCTTTCATTACTTGAACAATTTCACCAACAGTGGCGTATTCTTTTACTGCTTCAATAATTGAGGGCATTAAGTTTTTATCCTCTTTTGCATCCTTTCTAATGGTAGCTAATTTTTGTTTTACCAATTCGTTATTTCTTGATTCTTTAATTCTTTTTAATTTTTCTACTTGCTTGTCTGCAGCTTCTTGGTTGTAAGGATGAAATTCAACAGGTTTGCTTTCTTCTTCTCGGGTAAAAATATTTACACCTACTTTATCCACTTTCCCAGTTTGCATTCCCATTTCTCGTGTATAAGCTTGTTTAGAAACAGATTCCTGAATTTTTCCTGTTGCCACTGCATTTACAATACCACCCCATTTATCCACCGTTTTCATTTCTTCTTTAATGGCTGTTTCAAACGTATCGGTTAACGATTCCACGTAATAGGAGCCTCCAAGTGGGTCAACGGTATCGCAAATTCCCATTTCGTGAATCATAATTTGCATGGTTCTTAATGAGATTTCTGCCGAGTGTTCTGTTGGAATGGTGTAAGCTTCATCATAACTACACAATGCCATGGTTTGAGTTCCAGATAATGCACTTATTAAGGCATAATAAGCACTTCGTACAATGTTATTTTCGGGTTGTTCTTTGGTTAAACCACCACCACCTCCTCCAGCAATCATTCTTAACCAACACGAATCATCATTTTTAGCTAAATATTCTTCTCGAATTATTTTTGCCCACAATCTTCTTCCACCTCTAAATTTGGCAATTTGTTCAAATAGGTTGCCATAAATATCAAAGTTAAATGATAGTCGAGAAGCAAAATCATCAATATCAATTCCTCTGCTTAATGCTCCATCGGTGTATGCTTTGGCAATACAAAATGCATACGCCATTTCTTGAATTGGATTGGCTCCGCTTTCTCGAATGTGATATCCGCAAACGCTTACTGGACTATATTTTGGAACATGTTTCGCACAATAT
>PFUQ01000104.1:0-5468 GCA_002790175.1 Flavobacteriales bacterium CG_4_9_14_3_um_filter_32_8 | reverse complement strand
TATCATTTTGAGCCGTTCCTCTTAATTTACTGATGTCATAACCAGCTTTTTCTGCCATCGCAATATACATGGCAATAGCAATGATTGCTGAACCGTTGATGGTTAATGAAACTGTAATTTTATCTAAATCAATATTTTTAAAAGCAATTTCAAAATCATCTAAAGTATCCACTGTCATTCCAACACGACCAACTTCTCCCATTGCTCTTGGGTCGTCAGAATCTAAACCACATTGTGTTGGTAAATCAAAAGCAACATTTAAACCCGATTGTCCGTTGGCAATTAAAAACTGAAAACGTTCGTTGGTTTCTTCGGGAGATGCAAATCCAGCATACTGACGAATAGTAAAAGGTCGTTTACGATACATGGTGTTGTGAATACCTCGAGTAAAAGGGTATTCTCCTGGCATTTCGTGTTTGCTATTCGAATTTTCTACATCCTCAGCAGTATAAATAGGATTAACTTCAATGCCCGATTCAAGGTAAACTTTTTTTACTCCTAAATCTTCAGCTGTTATTTTTGATTTATTCTTTGTATTCATTTGTTTGATATTTAAGAAGCGGGAAGTCGGAAGTAATTATCTATGCCCGACTTCGGTCTTCGGTCTTCGGTCTTCGGTCTTCTGGCTTTTACATTTCTTTAAAATAATTAACTACATCAACCACTTTGGTACTTGTAGGAAAGGCTTTTGAAGCACCAATCGCTTCTAATTTTTCAACATCCAATGGAGGAACATTTCCACCCACAAACCAAGGAATGTTAAGCTTATTTGCATCCATTACTTCTTTCATTTTTTGAGCAAGAAATAAGTGGGTACCAGAAAGAATAGACAATCCAATGGCATCTACTTTATTTTCGATTGCCATTTGAACAATTTCATCAATGGTTTTTCTCAATCCAGTATAAACCACTTCATACCCCGCTTCAATTAAGCCATGAGCAAGCACTTTAACCCCAACATCATGTCCGTCTAATCCTGGTTTACTAAGTAATACTTTCATAATTCACCAATTATTTATTTTCTTTTTTGTTTCTACTAATATTACCAGAATATCCAACGACAAGACTTGGCTCTAGAAAATTAAAGTGTTGACTAGCTCTTCCACCTTCTAATGAAGTAAGTATATCTGGCAAATTAATATATCCTGCTTTCAATTTTCCTAATATAAAAAGGTGTTTAAAAAAGTCGAATTGCAATCCAACACTTGCTGAAACACTATATCCTGCTAAATGAAATGATTTTCTTCCTTCAGCATTATTGTGCATTGGCTTTCGTTCAATTACCTCAACTTCCGAATCTGGTATCATCATCCCCATTCCAAATGTACCCTGAGCTGAAAGAGCGTTTTTACCATTTTTCGAAATCCAAAACTGCTCCAATCGCCCTATTTCAAAACCAAAATCGTTTAAACCGTCACAGTGTTCAAATTCAGCAACAAATTCACCTGGTAAAGAGTCCAAATTATCTGTATGAAGAACAGCTTCTTCTGAATCTTCCCCAACAACTACCATCGTGTGATTATAAGAACCCTCAAATTCCCCACTTCTAATTTCTCCAGTAAGATATGTTGCTTGTTTCTTCATTTCATATTTCATGTGATCCTGACCAAAATTTATAAATGTTTTGTCATTGATAAAATAACCAACTCTCCAGTTATACATAGGAATACTGAACGTTCCAGGATTAATATAAGTAGTAAAATCATGTTTGTAAGAATCATCTGTAGCCATTATATCTGTAATGGTAAAATCATAGATATCACCAGTAAAACTAATATCACTATGACTATAATAAGCTTTTGGATAGCCCCAATAGAAATAGATATTTCCTTTTCGCTTAAATATTTGCCTAGTTTCAAAATTTTCATTATCTGAAGTTAAAGCAGGTGTTATAGAAACACTACCATTTTCAGGAGTAACTTGTGAAAAACAAAAATCTGAAACGAATGAAAGCATTATAAATATTGCGAATTTGATTGTTTTTTTATTTGTCATAATCTATTTTTTTAATGTTCTTTATTTAATATAATTACAGAAGCTATTGCTCCTGGTCCACCAATGTTGTGCGACAAGCCTCTTTTTGCACCTTTTACTTGTCGCTCTCCAGCAGTTCCACGAAGATGATTGGCTATTTCTACCACCATTCTTATTCCCGTTGAACCAACGGGGTGTCCACAAGAGAGTAATCCTCCACTTACATTTACGGGAATTTGCCCACCAAACTGAGTAGATTTTCCTCTTATCATATCTTTCGATTCGCCTGCTTTGCATAAACCCAAATCTTCATACGTCAACAATTCCACTATCGAAAAACAATCGTGAACTTCTACCAAATCAATTTCATCAATTGGTTTGGTAATTCCTGCTTGTGTGTAAGCCATTTTTGCTGCGTTACGAGTGGCTTCAAAAGAAAGGAAATCGTGGTTTGGATCGAAAAATGGTAAATCCCAACCTGTAGAAACCGACAAACCAATTCCATCAATATAAATTGGACGATGTTTGGTTTTATCTACATCCTCAGCTCGCACCATTATCACACATGCTGCACCATCAGTGGTCGGACAACTATCTAAAACAGTTAGTGGGTCAGCAACCATTTGTGATTTCATGACTTCTTCCAACGAACAAGGTTTGCGATAAAATGCTTTTTCATTCAAAGAACCATGCAAATGATTTTTTACAGAAACATTTGAAATGTCTTCACGAGTTAAGTCATATTCTTTCATCATTCGGTTGGCATAAACAGCAAATGTTCCAGCAGCAGTAAAACCTTTTTGTAAAAATGGATGTCCGTATTCCACCATCATTTTTACAATACTATCTTGTGGCTGACGGTCACGCAATTTTTCAACTCCCAAAGCCATTGCTACATCACATTCTCCAGCACGTAGGGCATTAACTGCATTACGAATGGCATCAGCACCAGAAGCACAAAAATTGGAAACCCGTGTTACTGGAATATTATATAAAGAAAGCGGCTCAGACAAATCCATTCCGCTTCTGCCTTTAAAAACTCCTATCTCTGGAAATGCCGTTGAAAGCCAAGCTGCACCAATTTCATCCATCGAAATTTGTGCATCATTTACAGCTTGTTTTGCTGCATCACGCACCAAATCATCGTAACTCTGATGAAATAATTCACCAAACTTGGTTACTCCTATTCCAATGATTGCTATGTCTTTCACAGATTTAATAGATTAAAAAGATTACACAGATTTTTATTTTGCTCATTTTTTATCATATCATTACATTGATAACCGTTTTATTTCGCAACTTTTATTTCCAAAATTTATTAACAACCCTGTTTTTACATTTGCAGCTTTTAAGTATGCTAATACTTGATGATGAAATAAAATTGGAATAAAACCTGTTACTGATTTTAATTCAACTATTACCTTATTTTCTATCAATAAATCACATCTAAACTTTCCTATCATCTTACCTCTAAAAAACACCTCAAACTCTTTCTCTGTTTCATACTTTATTTCATCTTCTTTTAATACTTCAATGAGTGCTCTATGATAAATTCTTTCAGGGAAACCTGGTCCCAACTCATTATGCACTTTAAAGCAACAAGCTATTATCTTTTCAGTTAATTGGTCTCTATTTTCCTTATCTATCTGTGTCATCTTTTAAATCTGTGTGATTAAATCTTAATGCCTTTCCAGAAATAATTTGGTTTAGCATCGTTTTCTATCATCTTTCTTAAAACCAACTTCACTTTTGAACCAATTTGTATTTTATTTTTTTCGGGATACATCGTATCTGTTTGTTGAACAGTAACTCTTCCTCCACCATCTAAATCGATAACCAACATATTGATTGGAGGAAATGAACTTGGAAAATAATGTTCACTCGCTAATGTGTAAACTGTTCCGTGTTTAGCTAATTGAACAGTTGAAAATTTATCTCCTTTACATTTTTTACAACGAGTCGATTTTAAATAATAAATGGTTCCGCACTCATCACATTTTAAACCTTTTAAATATTGTAAGGTATCTTTCTCCCGCTCCTGCATCATTTCTGATGAGAACATTTCTTTGGTTTCGTAGTTTGCTGAGTTGTAATTTCCTGCCTTTCGGAGCAATAAATAATCTTGATAGGAATTGATTAATTCAACATTTTTCAATTGCTCTTGTACTACTTTTTCTTTAAGAGTACCAAAAGTTTTTATTTCGAAAAAGTTGGTTCCGTTGGTGTAATCAGCAAGTAGAATAGTCCCATCCCCAGCTCTTCCCGAAGGGAAGGGAGTGGATTCCAGTTCGTTAATGAGCAACAGCAAACCATGAGCAGCACCCGTATTTCCAATTTTGGATATAAGTGTATCTTTCGCAAATTGAGTTTCTTCAAACCCTGCTTTCGCAAAAATTCCTCCAGCCATTCGTGCATAAAGCGAATTTAAAATGACTGCATCATACTGTTTTGGATTAGTTACAAAATCCTTTAACGAGTTGGTTAAATTGGTTTTAAATCCTGCATCACGACTAAATCGTGGGTCGTATTGAATAGTATTTATTTTGTAAGAAAATTCTTCGGCAAGTGAAGAACTGTATGATTTTGCTGCTGTAATTTCTGCAACACCCACTTCTTTACTTACTAAAATTGCACAAGCAGCATGACCAAAAGGAGTCGAAAGCTCTTTCCCGATAGCAGGAAAATGAACATCAGCAGCAACAACTAAAATATTTTTGTAGTTGCCTGAATCAATTAAAGTGTTTGCCAACAACAAGGCATCCGTTCCACTTCGTGTTGAGTTTGTAAAATCCAATGCTAAAATTCCTTGTGGAAGATGTAATAAATCTGCCAAAAAAGAAGCATGGTATCGACTCTTAAATACTGGAGTTGATGTTGCAAATAGGACTGCGTCTGGTTTCAAGTTTATCCCACCCCAGCCCTCCCGAAGGGAGGGAGAGAGTTCGAGTTTGGATGCTGCTTCATAAGCCAATGTTATCAAATCTTCGTCAGTAAAACAAACTGATTTTGTTACACCTTTTTTTCCTTTAGGGTGAAGCACAACATCCTCAATTTTGAAATGAGGCAAAGCAATTCCGTATGATTTAATGTAACTCATAGTCCAAGTTCTCTTCCAATGTTAATTTTTAATATTTCTGAAGTCCCTCCACCAATCAAGGTAAATCGAGCATCACGTAAATAGCGTTGTAAGGAATATTCTGTAGCATAACCATAAGAAGCTAAAACTCTAGAAGCTTGGTCGCAAATGGAATTGGCGCATTCCGATGCATACAATTTTGCAATCATTGATTCTTTGTGTCGAGGTAAATTGTTGTCGCTTAAATAAGCTGCATAAAACACATAATGTTTGGCGGTTTGTAATTGCACTTCCATGTCAGCAAACTTCATTTGAATGGCTTGAAATTTTCCAATTGGTTTTCCAAACTGAACACGTTCTTTGGCATATTGTAGAGCATCTTCGAAAGCTGCTGTGGCAACGCCAATCGAAAGTGCAG
>PFUQ01000109.1:6345-22014 GCA_002790175.1 Flavobacteriales bacterium CG_4_9_14_3_um_filter_32_8 | reverse complement strand
AATTAAATGTTTAAAAAAATTATCATATCCATTTTTTTGATTCTACTTCTTTGTGGTGGATATGTCACTTACATTCTATACCAGAAGGTATATCAACCCAATGTGACGTTAGCAAACGCTTCAGATAAATATTTTTATATTTATTCTACCTATGATTTTAATGATGTTGCCAACGATTTGTACGAACAAGGTTTTATCATCAATAGAGAATCGTTTGTGTGGTTGGCAGATAAAAAAGCGAATTTTAAAAACAACATTCACCCCGGAAAATATTTATTAAAAGAAGGAATGAGCAATAACGAACTCATCGACTTGTTACGTTCTGGAAAACAAGTTCCTGTAAAAGTTACTTTTAATAACGTAAGAACAACCAACGAATTAATAGGGAAATTTTCCCGAAATTTAGAATGTGATAGTCTTGAATTGTACGATTTGTTAAACGATGCAGCTTTTGTTGCCAGTTATGGTTTTAACCGAATTACTATTTTAACCTTGTTTTTGCCCAATACGTACGAATTTAATTGGAACACCTCTGCCGAAGAAGTAATTGTAAGAATGGCTACCGAGTATAAGAAGTTTTGGACGGATGAACGCAAGGCAAAAGCACAAAAATTAAATTTATCGCAATCGGAAGTAGCCATTTTAGCATCTATCGTGCAAGCCGAACAAACCGTTCACAACGATGAGCGACCAAAAGTTGCAGGGTTGTACATTAACCGTTTAAAAAAAGGAATGTTGTTGCAATCCGACCCAACAGTAATTTATGGTGTTGGAGATTTTAGTATTCGAAGAGTATTAAATAAACATCTTGAAATGGATACGCCATACAATACGTATATGCACACTGGTTTACCACCTGGACCAATTAATTTACCTTCTATCAAATCGATAGATGCAGTGCTCAATTTCGAGCAGCACGATTATATTTACATGTGTGCCAAAGAAGATTTTTCGGGCTACCATAATTTTGCAAAAACCTACGACCAGCATTTAATTTATGCCCGAAAATTTCAGAAAGAATTGAATAAAAGGAGGATTTATAATTGATATTTTTATTATTTCAAAAAATTATTACATTTACTGTATGAAAAAAATGAAATTTAACTTAGTAGCACTCTCTTTCCTTCTACTATCTTGTGGAAGTGTAAATAATGAGCAAGCAGCAGCAATAGCCAATCAATTAGATAGTGCATTAGCAGGTAATTCTGCAATAGAAGAAGAAAATAGTATTCCAGAAGAAGGTGATTTGTTTACCTCCAAAGATGGAAAATTTAAAATTAATTTTTCAGGAACTCCAACCGAAAGTTCAGATATAGTTCCTACAGAAGTTGGAAACATAGAAATGACCTCTTTTATGTACGAAAAAAGTGCTACAGAAGCATACATGGTTGCTTACAACGATTACCCATCCGAAATGGTTAAAAATTCTTCAGTTGATGATTTGTTGGATGGAGCAAAAAATGGCTCTAGTTCTAGTTTAGGAATCACTCAATTTGATATCGACAAGAAGATGGAAATTGAAGGTAATCCAGGTCGTCATTTTAAAGGAACAAATGGTGCGTATTATGCAGAATACAAGCTCTTTTTAAAAGGAAACAGGTTGTACCAAATTGCATTAATTAGAGATGGCAGTTATGCTACACCAGAAAGAGCAGAAGCATTCTTTGGTTCTTTTGCTTTGACGGAATAATAGACAAGGGAAACAAGGGGCAAAAAAAAGGTAAAAGGAAAAAGAGGTTGTGCGTTTGGAGTTCTCCTCTAAAAAGAGAGTTTATCCCGAACTCGGGAGGTTAGGGGTGTGTAATCGAAAAACACTAGTTGCAGAACTCCCCTAAATTATTTCAAATAGTTTTCTTGTAAAACAGTAAGGTGATGTTTGGCATGCCCAACAATTAAGTAACCAATGGCTAAAACAGTTAACCGATTTCCATTAGCACTTCCAGAAGCAGCTAACATTTTAGGGGTAAAGTTTTCGAATAAAGCAATGGTTGCTTTTCGAACAGCATCAAATTCTTTGGCAATATCAACTAAAGTACGCTCATTGGCATTAGAATTTTTCACATACTCTTCGTGGTCAAAACTTGGTAAATCATTTTTCTCATTTCGAGCAATACATAATGCTCTGTAACAGAAAATCCGTTCCGTATCAATTAAATGAACCAACAACTCTTTAATGCTCCATTTGTCTTTTGCATAACGGTAATTTCCTTTGGTTTCATCTAAAAGCCCGGATAATTTATGAATATCATTATTATTGTTTTGAAGAACATTTAATACTTCATCATCCTCTACTAAATTAATGTAGTGGTTAAAATATTCGGCAAAATTATGTTTAGCGAGTGTTTTTTTCATATTAATGTTAGTTTTACAAATTGATATTACTCTTATGGCATCATTATTTTGTAGTTTAACAATGGTAATTGAAGCGGTAGAAATTTTTCCACAAGCAAACTCTGCTGGCTTGTGGGAGATAACTTCACCAACTGTTCTGTTTTCTAATTCAAAATAGTTCCATTTTTCTCTTTATCATAAACACTATCAATTCGAGCATCTCCAGTTGCTTGCTGACTATATCCAAAATTTGATATTTTTTACTCAAAACTTACTTTTTTTAGAGTTGTGCAACGGCTACTGATGTTGTGCGTTCGGTGTTTTGTCTGTCATTAAATGTTGTCTCAATTCTTCTTCATTTACATTCTGTCTCGTCCTGAAAAAAGTTTACACTATTTGGTTAATAATACTGTTACAAATTTACACTTTTAAATTAATCCTAAAATAGCTTTACCTTTGTTAAACCAGAAGAAGCAGAAACGAGCAATGCTGAGGAGCAACTCGCCAGGAATATTCTGGTCAGATAAGATATTCAATCAGGTTGGATTTATGTATTGAAATCAAAATCAACCAACTCACAAATTGTGAATATTAAAGACTTATACAAAGTTGGTTTTGCCAGAAATTCAGTAGATGAAAGAATAAAAAATGCTCGACACGAAGCGACCTATCTGTTTGCAGACGTTCAAAAAGTTGCGACATATAAAGTTTATAACAGAAATGCTGACAAACTAGAAGCTCTTTTGCATCGGTTTTTCGCCAATGCTTGCTTAGACATTGATTTATTTAATGAAAGAGGACAAAGACTAAATCCGAGAGAATGGTTTGTCGTTCCTTTTGAAGTAATTGAAGAAACAATCCAATTGAATTTAAATGAAAATATTGTGCATTACAAATACGAGTCTTTGTTGAAAAAAATTAAATTAAAATAGAACAAATACTAACGCTGACAGACGGACGAAAAAGAACACCGAACGCACACATCACCTATACGCAAGCAGGTGTTTCGTGCTTCGTAGGACAGGAAAGTAGTAAATTTGAAGTGCAGTTCTTCGTAGAAAGTTCAGTGGTAAAAATCCCTGCCTGTGGGTAGCTGCAAAAAGTTAATCGGCAATCCCGCCCCACTAGGCTCACAAACGATTGCCGATTAATGAAGAAAGTCCTTGGCACGCATCAAACGGAGACGACAAAGAAAAAATGAACGAGTGGATTAAGACTAATATGCACGACAGAATTGTAGAAAAACTAAATGAAAAAAGATAAAAAAGCCAGTAGGTAACAGGCGTAGCTGTTGCACAACCTTCTAACAAATAGAAAATCAGCAAAAAACAGATTTATTAGCGTTGTTTTAAGAGGGGTATTGGTATAAAAAAAAGGTAGAAACATTTGTGTTTCTACCTTAATTTTGAACTAAATACTCAGCAATCTTCATGATTACAGTTATAAAAATAACTTCATAAAGATTTCTTAATACTTTTTTTAAAATAAGTTATTAAGATATAAATGTTAATCTTTTATAAGTTATCGAGATAAGTCGTTAATGCTGGGTCGGTTGTCTGACTCAAACTCATATCGATAGTTGCACTAGCATTAACAGTACGAGTTTCGGTATAACTAAAAAGCTGTCCACTTGCATCTTGAGCCATCATTACAATTTTAACACTAGAACCATTTGGAATTAATCCTGAAACTGTATTGTAAACTTGCATAACAGTTTTGGTAGCTGGAAAATAAATAAATATTCCCACATTGGTTAAATCGTCAACACTAGAAGTAAATGTGAGTGTATGACCACTTCCTGTTCCTACTTGGGTTCCACAATTTACCCAACCAAAAGCATTGATGTAGCCTAAATATCCATAGCTAGTTGTGGTAAAAGGGGTGCCACTATCAGTCCAGTTAACATAACTACCGTTATCTGTGCCTAAAAATATTGTTCTATTGCTGCTTGGTGATGAATTTGGCATTTCAACACCATAAGGACAAACCAATTTTAATTCTTGGTTATTCGCTGTTGCTCTTAATCTAATTTCGCCATCTGTTTCCATAATATTACCACTTGCAACGGTTGGCATTTGATAATAAATCATGTCTTTAGGAGTATAAAGTTCTACTAAAAACACAGAAAAAGGATAAGCAACAGTATCTCCATTCAGGTATCTTAAACAGTTTTTTGAACCATAAATTCTTGTTCCTTGGTTACCAACAATAGTATCATTACTAGAGCCAGTGATAACAAACTCTTGTTCATCCTGTTTTTTAGAATCTAAATAAGAGTTGATAGGTGTGTAAGCATTTAATTCTTCCTCAACTGGTGGTTCAATTCTATCTTTTTTACAACTGTAGTTGATTAGTGTAATAGCAGCTATTAAGGCTATTAATGTTAATGAATTAACGATGTTTAATTTTTTCATAGTTCTTATTTTTAACTTTTAGTAATTTCTAATTATAGGCAGGGCAAACCATTGTTTTTCTTACTCTTTTTTCATCTCGATATCCATTACCACTCTTACAACCAAAGATATACAAAATTCCAAGACGTAAATGCGTTTCCATAAATTTAATGTTATACCGATATTCTAAGAACGGTCGAAGGCATCGATTGGTTGTAATACCAACTCCACCTTCTAAATTCCAATTGGTGGTTTGTGCCCCTTCCATACCAGAAGCAGCAGCATTTAACCACTGGTCGTAAGCACCATGAGCCATTAAATAATACGTAAATGTATTTCCTCTTTTTACCTTAAATTCTATACTTAAACCAATCATGTATTCAGAAACTGGTCCAAAAAGATAATAGGTAAATTGAGGAACATAACTTATGGTTTTGTTGGGGAAAAAATTAACTCTGGCACCAAAACCACCACTTTCTGTTTGAAAATTATACAAAGCAGAAGCTCCAACTCCAATGTTTTGAGTATTTCCAAAAAATGGAAGTAAGAATAGTAAAAAAATAAGGGATAATTTTTTCATTATTTTAATTTGCACAATAATTATTCCAATTTAATTTATTCAACATACAAAACTAATCCTTTTAAATATTCTCCTTCAGGATGATAAATATTTACTGGATGGTCGGCAGGCTGGGAGAGGTGATGTAAAACTCGAATGTTTCTTCCAACTTCAATTGCAGCAGCAGTTATCGTATCATAAAATAGTTGGCGAGTAACTACTTGTGAACAAGAAAAAGTAAATAATATTCCGCCCGACTTAATTTTCCTCAATGCCAATTCGTTAAGGCGTTTGTAACCTTGTATGGCATTGTGCTTTGATTTTTGATGTTTGGCATAAGCTGGCGGGTCTAAAACGATAACATCGTAATCAGTGGTGCAATCTTTTAAATAGTCTAACGTGTCGGAAGTAAAAGATTGATGATTTTTAAATCCGTTGAGTTTTACGTTGGTTTCGGTTAATTCAATTGCTTTTTGAGAGCTATCCACCGAATGAACCTCAGTAGCTCCAGCTTTTAAAGCAGAAATAGAAAAACCACCAGAGTAACAAAAGGTGTTCAACACTTTTTTGCCTTTCGAAAAGTCGCCTAACAATTTTCTATTTTCTCGTTGGTCGATAAAAAAACCTGTTTTTTGACCGTTTATCCAATCAATGTTAAATTGACAGTTGTATTCTATACCAATCGTATTAACTCTTCCGTTTTCGTACAAATAACCGTTAGTAATCACTAAATCGGATTGTTTAGCCATACTTTCGGCACTTTTGTTATAAATGGCTACCAACTTTGTTTGATACACTGTTTTTAGAGCTGCTACTACATTTTGTAAACAGTTGTAAATACCAATGGAATGTATTTGTAAAACTGCCGTTCCGTTGTAAAAATCAATAATTAAACCGGGCAAACCATCGCCTTCGGCATGGATTAACCGATACATATTGGTTGCTGCATTATCTGTTAATCCAATAACTTTTCGAACATCAAAAGCAGCCTGTATTTTGGCATTCCAAAATTCTTGGTTTATGGCAACTTCTTTAAAAGATATCACACGCACCGCAATGGTGGCATCTTGAAAATGACCAATTCCTAAAAACTGATTTTTATAATCGACCACTTTTACCAAATCGCCAGCTGCTGGTAGTTCTGGTGGTTCATTGATAATCCGATTAATGGCACCAGAAAATACCCACGGATGAAACCGTTGAATAGATTTTTCTTTGCCTTTGTTTAATACTACACTTGGAATTTCCATAGTGCAAAGAAAAGCAAATGCAGGAGATTTATGAATTATTGGGTTAGAATTTCTGTTTTGAATAGCAAATAACAAAAATCTGTTTCATCAGGTTAATGCCGATGCAATATATTTTTAGTCCAATTTATTGGACTATTAAATATATACTATCGGTATTAAAATCAGAAATAAATTAACTGGATTCCTGATCTCCATTCGCTTTTGCTTTCGCAAAACGTGTCAGGAAAGACCTAATTTCCTTTTTCCTGTGAAAACAGGAATCCAGCCTAATATCCTTAACTACACACCAAAACCATAAAATTCTCTTCTGCCATTTTCATAAATCCCTTCCATTAAAATTCCATCTTTTAATTTTTCGATAGTGGAGGTTAACTCATCTACATTGTTGATTTTTTTACCATTCACTTTAGTAATAATAAAACCTTCCCGAACACCAACACTTCTTAATTTTCCATTGTAAAGTTCTTCCACTTTAACTCCACCAGTCAGGTTTAAATGGTTCAATTCTTTTGGAGCAACTTCCGAAAATTTAGCACCCAATTGTTTTAAGATGCTGTTCGTTTCTTCAGAAACGATGTTTTCGTTGCCTTGTGAATTTTTTAATATTACTGGCAATTTAATTTCGTAGCCATCTCTTACAACAGTTAATTCTACTTCGTCTCCTGGCCTAAACTGACTAATTTGCTCTTGCAATTCGGCTACATTTTTTATGGATTTTATTCCAATTTTTTTAATAATATCGCCAGATTTTACTCCTGCTTTTTCGGCAGAACCATTTTCGGTGGTACCATTCACATAAACACCATTCAAATCATCAATACTTAATTTATTGGCTAACTCCTCATCAAAATCACGAATGCTAACTCCAATAAATGCTCGTTGTACTGTTCCAAACTCTTTTAAATCTTTTACTACTTTTTTAACAATGTTTACGGGAATTGCAAAAGAATAACCAGTGTAAGAACCTGTGTTGGATTGAATGGCAGAGTTAATACCAATTAATTCACCAGACGAATTGACTAAAGCACCTCCGCTATTTCCTGGGTTTACAGCTGCATCGGTTTGGATAAAAGATTCTATTGCCGACATTCCAGTGTAAGGATTATTTCTTAAAATGTTAATGTCTCTTCCTTTAGCACTAATAATTCCAGCTGTTACCGTAGATGTTAAATTGTAAGGATTACCAACTGCCAACACCCATTCGCCAATGTGAACATCGTTGGAGTTTCCATATTGAATAAAAGGTAAATTAGTTTGATCAATTTTCAGCAACGCTAAGTCGGTGTTGGGATCAGTTCCAATAACTGCTGCTTTGTAGCTTTTATTATTATTAAGGGTAATGGAAATATTCTCAGCATTTTCGATGACATGATTATTGGTAACGATATAACCGTCATCTGAAATAAGAACGCCAGAACCTGAGGCTTGAGCTAATTGTGGTTGTTGAGGAACTCCATAAAATAACTGATAAAATGGGTCAATGCTTCTTTGTGTTAATACTTCTGTTTTCACATGAACTACTGCATTTAATGACATTTCTGCCGCCATTTCTAAATTAACAGGCTTTTCAATACCCAATTTATTATTGGTGAGTATATTTTCATTAGCACTACTATTCATTAAAGTTGTGAAAGAAATAGGCTTTTCAAAGTATTTATAAATACCAATAGCAACAACTCCTCCCATGATAGATAGCGATAATCCTAAAACGATAAATTTAAAAGCTTTTTTCATAACAAATTTTATTAGTTAAACATATATTATTAATACAAAGGTTAACCTAAAAACGTTGGTACGATTGTGATTATTTCTAAATTTTTCTTAAAAAATGTTAAAGAAATGGGATTAATCTTTAAACAATTCTCCGGCTTGTTTCCAAAGAGGGTCGTTGGAATTTGGAGGAGCAACAACACAAATTGGCAGTTGACTTACAGGATGAATAAACTCAATTTTTCGGGCATGTAAACTAATAGAAGCATCTGGGTTAGAACGTGGAAAACCATATTTTAAATCGCCTCTAATTGGGCAACCAATAGTTGCCAATTGAATTCTTATCTGGTGATGCCTACCTGTTAAAGGTTTGATTTCTAACAAGTAATAGTTGTTAAATTGATGTATAACTTTAAATAGTAATTCTGCTTTTTTAGCTCCTTCAATGGGGTTGGCATAAGCGATGGATTTGTTTTTTACAGTATTTTTTTTGAGGTAATGAATCAGGGTATCTTCTTGTTTTAATGGTTTGTTTTTTACAATTGCCCAATACGTTTTTTGAATTTCTTTATCGTGAAACATTTTATTGAGTCTTTCCAATGCTTTGCTCGTTTTAGCAAACATGATAATTCCACTGGTAGGTCGATCAATTCGATGAGGAGTACCTAAAAAAACATCGCCAGGTTTATTGTCCCTTTCTTTAATAAAACCCTTAACAATATCACTCAATGGTTGGTCTCCTGTAATATCTCCTTGCACGATATCACCCGATTTTTTATTGATAACAATGATGTGGTTGTCTTCGTATAGTATTTCAATTGTTTTGGACATTACTTTAAATCGGTTGTTTTAGAAGGATTAAAATTCACTTTTATGTTACGAGAAATTTCACTTTTATACTTTGTTCTATCTTCTACTACAAACAATTCTTTGTAGTAACCTTTTCCAGGTATTTCTATATTCAGCTCATATTTATTGGGAGGAAGAATCATCAAGTAAGTTCCTTTTGTTGGATTTACTTCGTAAATACCGTAAAGTTCTTCTGTGGTTTTATTAAAAACTTCTATGGTTAGTTGTTTGTGAAACAAATTAGAATCAGCGTCAAGCACCAATCCTTTAATAGTAGTGTAGGATGGAGGTGCATCTAAAAAATTTACTCGATAAATATCTAAATCTCCTATGGCATCTTTTCTGTTGGCAGCAACATAAGCATACTTTTTAGTTTCATCAAAACAAATGCTCATGTTATCATCTGGAGTGTTTAATGGATATCCTATGTTTTCTGGTTTTAGCCATTCTTTGGTAGATAAATCAAATTGAGATTTAAAAATATCGTAGCCACCAATGGAGTTATGCCCTTGTGAAGCAAAATACAACTCCGAACCGTCGTTACTCAAGTAAGGATAAATTTCGTCTGAAGAAGTGTTGATGGTTTTTCCCATGTTAATAGGCTCAGCCCAGGTTCCATTTGGCAATTTTCTACAAATATACAAGTCGTGCCCTCCCAAACCACTAATTCTGTTGCTTGAAAATATGATATAATTACCATCGTTAGAAATTGTGGCAGAAATTTGCTCGCTTTCGCTTCTGTTTATTTCTTTGGAAGCAATCATTTCTGATTTTTTAAAAGAGGATTTAGTTTTTAAGGAGAGTTGTAAGTTGTTTTTACTGAGCGGATTATTTACGTAATACAAAATAAAATTACCATTTTCGGAAATACCAGCTGTTTGTTCATTTCCATAAGAATTAGGATACCCATTCGATCTACCGTTACTCCAAGCCCCATATTTATACTTTGATAAGAAAATATCGGCAGTAAAATAACCTTCTAAATCGTAAATCATCCCCGTTGTACCTTTTCTTCTTGTGGTATAAAGTAACATGTTTTCATCAGGTGTAAGAATAGGAAGGTATTCTTTTCCTTTAGAGTTTACTTTTTTCCCTAAATTTTCAAATACAATGTTTAAAGGGGTTTTAATTAAAATTTTTGCATTATTACACATCTCAATATTACGAGTACAATTGGTAATTAATTTTGCATTTGCTCCACTCAATTTACTATATTTAGCATAGGTAGTTATTGCTTTGTCGTATCTATTACTTAAATGGTAAGCTCTGGCTAAATGATACCAAACTTCAATAGGAGTGGAGTTATTGTTGGCAATAGCTTCAAGTATCTTTATAGCATCATCAACTTCATACGTATAAACCAAACAAACACCAAAATGGTATTTTGTTTTAACATTGGTCAAATCTTTTTTGTAGTCTTCACGGTATAATTCCTTAGCTCTAGTATAGTTTTCCAATTCAAACATTTTACTAGCATTATCAGAAATTTCGTAATTTAATTTTTGTGCATTTATTGAAATAGAAAATAGTGCAAAAAAAATAAAAAACAGACTAGAAATGAGTTCTCTTAAAATCAAAGTATTAGCGGTTTAATATTGCTCTTTTTCATTTGGAAAATTTAATGATTTAACGTCTTTAATGTAATTCTCAAAAGCACCTTTCATTTCTTCGTATAAGTTATGGTATCTTCTTAAAAATCGTGGACTAAAATCATGGGTGATGCCCAACATATCATGCACCACTAATACTTGACCATCAACGCCATTTCCAGCCCCAATTCCAATGATAGGTATCTTAACTTCTTGAGCCACTTTTGTTGCTAAAGAAGATGGAATTTTTTCTAAAACAATGGCAAAACAACCAGCTTCTTCTAATAATTTAGCATCTTCAATAAGTTGCTTTGCTTCATCTTTTTCTTTTGCACGAACAACATAAGTTCCAAATTTATAAATGGATTGAGGCGTTAATCCTAAATGTCCCATAACAGGAATTCCCGCCGACAAAATTCTGTTGGTAGATTCTAAAATTTCTTTACCACCTTCCATTTTAACCGCATGAGCACCAGACTCTTTCATAATACGAATGGCTGATGATAAAGCTTCTTTTGAGTTTCCTTGGTAGCTACCAAATGGCATATCAACTACAACCAACGCACGTTCAACGGCTCTTATTACTGAACAAGCATGATAAATCATTTGATCTAAGGTTATTGGTAAGGTTGTTTCATGTCCCGCCATCACATTAGATGCTGAATCTCCCACCAATATGATATCAATCCCTGCAGAATCAATAATTTTTGCCATTGAATAATCATATCCCGTTAACATGGATATTTTTTCGTTTCTCATCTTCATCTCTTGAAGAACATGAGTTGTAACTCTTTTTACATCATTTGTATGAATAGACATGATAACCTTTAATTTAGTTTATATCGCCGTTTAATATCCAATACTTACCATTGGTATAATTTATTTGATGCAAAACTACAAAATATGTTGGTTTTTAATTAAAAATGATATTTTTGTATGCAATATAAACTACTAAAAATGAATAAATTATTTTTCTCCTTTCTACTATTAATTGCTTTTGGATTCAGTTCTTGCGAAACAGATATTGATTTAAATGCTGAATACAAAGACATTCCAGTAGTTTATGGATTAATTAATCCTTCAGATACCAATCATTATATTAAAATTACCAAAGCTTTTATTGGAGATGCCAATGCTTATGATTTAGCAGCCAATGCTGATAATTTTAATTACCAAGATGGAGAATTAACAGTAGAGGTTACTGAGTATAATTTTGATGGAATATTCGTTAAAACTTATTTATTAACCAGAACAGTGAATGAAATTCCAAAAGACCCAGGTATTTTTGATAATTCTAGCAATGTGCTTTATAAATTTGTTGAACCTAATATTAATAAAAATAGTACTTACAAACTAAAAATTTACAACAAAACATTAGAAAAAGAAATTCTTTCCGAAACCAAAATAGTTGGTATTAATGTATCTGATGTTGGCTCACCGTCTACTATGCAAATAATTAGGTTATGGTTGGGAGAACCATATACTGGTTTACCTAATGAGCTTTCCATTACTGTAACCCCTAATAACGATATAGGTAGGTTAGATGTTACTTTTATAGTTAATTATGATGAACATTACACTTTAGCAAGTGGATTGGATTCTGTGCCTAAAAGTGTAAGAATTCCTATTGGAGATAAATTAGCTTTTGGAACAAAAGTGGAATGGATATTGTCAGGGTCAACTGTTATGGATTATTTAGTAAAAAATGTTCCGAATCCTATAGATATTCCCTATTTCTCTCATAGAGCTCTTACTCGAGTATCAATGGAATTTAATGTAGCAGGAACAGAATTAAGTACATATATGTTAGTAAGTGAGCCCTCTAATACTGTCAATCAAGATAAACCATCTTATACCAATATTGAAAATGGGCTAGGGATATTTTCATCACGAACTAAAATAAATTGGGTGTCTACTGCAGGTTCTCCATCTTTTCCAATTAATCTTGATTCTGAAACGATAATGAAATTAAAAAGTTTAGGATTAGGTTTCTGCTTTGGAATAAGTGCGACTTCTGGACATAAGTGTAACCAATTACCTTAATTTTTAAAAAATAATACCACTTTTTAGCCTTCATAAATCCTAAAAATTCTGTCTTAATGTCATTATAATGTCAGTCAATTTGTAAAATTAGACTTACAAACTGTCATTATTTCTATAAAAATAGCAAAATTTTCAATGGCATACCATTTGACTATTCCCAAATAAATTATTTAAAAATAAAAAATAAAAGATCATGGGTAAAATTATAGGAATAGATTTAGGAACAACAAATTCATGTGTTTCAGTAATGGAAGGTAATGAACCAGTTGTCATTCCAAATTCAGAAGGAAAAAGAACAACTCCTTCCATTGTAGCTTTTTTAGATGGTGGAGAAAGAGCTGTTGGTGATCCTGCAAAACGTCAAGCCATCACCAATCCTGAAAAAACAATTTCTTCCATCAAACGATTTATGGGGAATTCTTTTGACCAAGTTACTAGTGAAATTAAACGTTCGGCTTACAAAGTTGTAAAAGGTGATAACAATACACCAAGAGTAAAAATAGACGATAGATTATATACTCCTCAAGAAATTTCTGCAATGATTCTTCAAAAAATGAAGAAAACCGCTGAAGATTACTTAGGGATGACAGTAAATGAAGCTGTTATTACTGTTCCTGCCTATTTTAACGATGCACAACGACAAGCAACCAAAGAAGCTGGAGAAATTGCTGGATTAACTGTTAAAAGAATAATTAATGAGCCAACTGCTGCTGCCTTAGCTTATGGATTAGATAAAAAAGATAAAGACCAAAAAATTGTAGTTTTTGATTGTGGGGGAGGAACACATGATGTTTCTGTGTTAGAATTAGGTGATGGAGTGTTTGAAGTAAAATCTACCGATGGAGATACTCACCTTGGTGGAGATGATTTTGACCAAGTAATTATTGATTGGTTGGCAGATGAATTTAATAAAGCAGAATCCATTGATTTAAGAAAAGACCCGATGGCATTGCAACGTTTAAAAGAAGCTGCGGAAAAAGCTAAAATTGAACTTTCTAGTACTTCTCAAACAGAAATTAACTTGCCTTACGTTACAGCAACTGCTTCTGGTCCAAAACACTTAGTGAAAACACTATCAAAAGCTCAATTCGAACAATTAGCTGATAGTTTAATTAAAAGAACGATTGCTCCTTGTAAATCAGCTCTAAAAGCCGCTGGATATACGATAAGTGATATTGATGAAATAATTTTAGTTGGAGGTTCAACAAGAATACCAGCTATTGTTGATGCGGTGAAGAAATTTTTTGGTAAAGACCCTTCAAAAGGGGTTAATCCAGATGAAGTGGTAGCAATTGGAGCTGCAATTCAAGGTGGAGTTTTAACTGGAGAAGTAAAAGATGTGTTGTTATTAGACGTAATACCACTTTCATTAGGTATTGAAACCATGGGAAGTGTTATGACCAAGTTAATTGATGCCAATACAACCATTCCAACAAAAAAATCAGAAACGTTCTCTACTGCTTCTGATAACCAGCCTGCAGTTGATATTCACGTGTTACAAGGTGAAAGACCAATGGCAAACGATAATAAATCGTTAGGTAGATTTCAATTAACTGACATTCCGCCAGCACCAAGAGGAGTTCCTCAAATTGAAGTAACTTTTGATATTGATGCGAATGGAATTATGAACATTTCTGCTAAAGATAAAGCAACAGGAAAAGTACAAAGTATTAGAATTGAAGCTTCTTCTGGATTAAGTGAAGCAGAAATTGCTAAAATGAAGCGTGAAGCAGAAGAAAATGCAGATGCTGATAAATTAGCAAGAGAAAATGTGGATACTACCAACCAAGCTGACAGTTTAATTTTTCAGACAGAAAAGCAATTAAAAGAGTATGGAGATAAAATACCTGCTGACAAAAAACAACCGATTGAAGATGCTTTGGCAGAATTAAAAAAAGCACACGAAACAAAAGATATCGCAAGTATGAAATCGTGTACAGAAAAGCTGAATACTGTTTTTCAAGCCGCATCTCAAGAAATGTATAGTGCTCAACAAGATGGAGCTCAGCAAGGTGGAGATGCAGATGCGACAGAAAATTCTGTAGGTGGAGATGAAGTTACTGATGTCGATTTTGAGGAAGTAACTGAAGATGAATCAGCAAAAGAAAAAGATAAAAAATAGTCTTGTTTTTTAATAAGTAAAATCCCATTTAACATTGTTAAATGGGATTTTTTTTGGTGTCATCTCGAGCTAGTTTATATTGAGCGTGGACGAAGTATAGTATAAGCCAACAATTTAATAAATTGTTTTATAATTCCACAGACTCACCATAACAATTTATTCATATTTTTTGTATCTTCACAAAATGCTTCAAGAAAAAGCGTTAGCCATATTAAAATCGGGTAAAAATGTATTTCTTACAGGTTCTGCAGGGACTGGGAAAACCTTTGTATTGAACGAATACATATCTTATTTAAAAGAACGAAAAGTTGCTGTTGCTGTTACCGCTTCTACAGGAATTGCTGCCACTCACATGAATGGAATGACGATACACTCATGGTCGGGAATAGGTGTGAAAGAGCATCTTACCTCTGGTAATTTAGCCAGCATGAAATCAAAAAAATACTTGAGAGAACATTTAGAAAAAGTAAAAGTTTTGATTATTGATGAGATTTCGATGTTACACAAAAATCAACTCAATTTAGTTGACCAAGTTTTGCAATATTTTAAAAATAACACGGCTGCTTTTGGTGGAATTCAAGTGGTGTTGAGTGGTGATTTTTTTCAATTGCCACCCATCGGTAACAAAGGCGAAACTAGTAAAGAAAAGTTTTCTTTTATGTCGGATGCTTGGTTAAGAGCCAAATTGGTGGTGTGCTATTTAACAGAACAATATCGACAAAGTGACAATGACTTAAATTTAATTTTAAACGAAATCCGGCAGGGAGGTATTTCAGAGAAAAGTTATCAGCAACTAAAAAAAACCATGCAAAATAAGTTGACT
>PFUQ01000109.1:0-6321 GCA_002790175.1 Flavobacteriales bacterium CG_4_9_14_3_um_filter_32_8 | reverse complement strand
ATACAAAGCCGAAACAAAAGGAAATATAAAATTAATTGAAACACTCAAAAACTCTGTTTTGGCGAGTGAACATTTGGAGTTAAAAATAGATGCTAAAGTGATGTTCGTAAAAAATAACAATGAAAAAGGATATGTCAATGGTTCTTTAGGAAGGGTATTGGGTTTTAATGATGAAGGTTTGCCTTCCATAAAATTACACAATGGGAAAATAGTAGCTACTGAACAGGAAAGTTGGACTATTATGGATGATAATGGAAAAACCTTAGCTAGTTACAATCAAATTCCCTTGCGATTGGCTTGGGCAATAACTATTCATAAATGCCAAGGAATGACGTTGGATGAAGCTGAAATAGATTTATCTAAAACATTTGAAAATGGACAAGGTTACGTAGCACTTTCCCGATTAAAGCGATTAGAAAATCTGCAATTGATTGGCTTAAACGAAATGGCTTTACAAGTGGATGACTTGGCACAGAAAGCGGATAAACGTTTTCAGGAACTATCGAATGATGCGGACAATGCATATAAATTGGATGAATTAGCTTTACAAGCACAAACATTTATTCGAGACAGCGGAGGTTTAGTAAATACCAAAGAAATTACCAAACATAAAAATAAATTAAAAGAAAAAGAAGCTGGAAAGCAATCAACTTACGAAGTAACCTTAATGCATTTAAAACAGCGAGTATCATTAGCAGAAATTGCTGATGCCAGAGGGCTTTCAGTTGGCACCATTGCTGGACATCTCATTAAAATTAGAAAAGATTTTCCTAACGAGGATTTGAATTATTATAAACCCAAAAATTCTCTTCTAAAAAAAGTAAAAGAAATTTACGACCAGCAACCTAAAAGTACGCCTGTGAGTTTAAATGTTATTTATACAAAATTAGGAGGAACAGTAAGTTACGATGATATTAAATTGGCAGTGGCTTTTATTGATTAAAGACATGAAAGTACAATCTCCCCAGCCTTTCTAATTTCTTTTTCAGTGATAGAAAGTGGTGGAGAAAGTCGGAAAGCAGTAGGAGTAGATAAAAACCAAAAACCGATTAATCCTTTATCTAAACATTTTTCGACTACTTGTTTTACTTTTTCAAAAGAACCCAATTCAATGGCTAAAAATAAACCTATTCGCCTTATTTCTTTTACTTGCGAGCTTTTAGAAAGTATATCTTCTAATAGTTGTCCTTTTTGGTCAGCTTCAGCAATCCAATTTTCTTGTTTTAGCACATTAATACACGCATTTGCTGCGGCACAGTTTATGGGATGTCCACCAAAAGTGGTGATGTGTCCTAACATCGGATGATGTGTTAACGTGTGCATGATGTTGTAAGAAGAAATAAAAGCACCGATAGACATTCCGCCACCTAAGGCTTTACCTAATGTTAAAATATCAGGAATAACTTGGTAATGCTCAAAGGCAAACATTTTTCCTGTTCTTCCCATGCCAACTTGTACTTCATCAAAAATGAGTAAAGTACCAGTTTGTGTGCATTTTTCTCTTAAAGTTGTTATAAACTCTGGCGTAGGTTTTATTAAACCAGCATCTCCCTGTATGGTTTCCATAATTACACAAGCAGTTTTTTCGGTAATTAGCGATAAGGTTTTAATGTTGTTGAACTCAATAAATTGAATATTGGGCAACAAAGGTTTAAAACTGGATTGTTTTTCGTCGTTACCAGTAACACTTAACGAACCATGTGTGCTTCCGTGGTAAGAATTTTTACAGGAAATCAATTCTTGTCTGCCCGTAAAACGTTTGGCTAATTTAATAGCTGCTTCGTTCGCTTCAGTTCCAGAGTTAACGATGTAAGAGCAACTCAAACTTTCGGGTAGGATGGAAGCAAGGTTTTCCGCCAAAGCCAATTCGGAATCTTGGATATATTCGCCATACACCATAACGTGTAAGTGTTTATCCAATTGCTCTTTGATGGCTTTTATTACAGCAGGATGACGATGTCCGATATTATTCACAGCAACACCAGCAATCATGTCCATGTATTTTCTACCATTTTTACCCCAAATGTAAATTCCTTCAGCTTTCTCTACATCAATTAAATAGGGGTTCTCATTAGTTTGAGCCTGTAATTTTAGAAAAGTGGATATTCTCTTTTTTAACATTTAATCTAGTTTAATAATACTTTCCACACTCCACGCTTCTGCTTTTTTAGAAAAAAGGACTTTTGTACTATTCCAAACGGTATTAAACAATTCAGAATTTCTATAAATGTTTAAATGTTCTTCAGATTTCCAATGGCTGTATGTAAAGAAAATATTCGGGTTATTTTTATCGTTTAACAATTCCAATGCCTCAACACCTTTAAAATTTCGGATATGGCTTTTGTTTTGATGAAAGATTTTTAGAAATTCTTGAACTTTATCTTCTTTAAAAGTCATTTTAACAATTCTAATCATAAAATTCTATTCTTATCGTATCTCCTAGATTAATTCCAAATAATTTACTGGCATTGGCTCTATTCATTGCAATTTCTATATACCCTGTTGAGCTAAATAGGGCAATACGTTCGCCTTCAATAACATCAGAATAGGATTTACTAATTTGCGTAATCTCATATTCAGCCTTTCGAAATAACATTGAGAAAGTCCTGTGCTTACCATACTCATTAAACATATCTTTAGTAATGTTGGTAACAATGTTACCGTAATGATCGATATAAATAGCCATTCCTTTTAAGATGTTGTTTTCGAAAATAGGACTAAACATTGTTCTTACATTCAATTCTTTTTTAGAATTTCCAATTACTTCTAATGTTCCACCTCTAGCAATGTGACAAGCTGCTTTTACAAATACATCTTTAGTAGGAAAAGCAATTAAGTTGGTGTCTTGAGTTAAAGTTAATTCAACTATTTTTTCGGGTTGATGATTAAATAATAGCGAAAAAATTCCATTATCAGCACCGATAAAATAATGACCATTTTCGTATATTGCAATATGAGGGGTTTTTATAGTTGTTTCGGAATTAACCCCAATGATATGAATACTTCCAGCTGGGAAATCTTGATAACAATGTTTAAGAATAAACGCCGCTTTCTGAAAATCAAATAAAGGAATTTCGTGGGTGATGTCAATAATGGTCGTTTCAGGCAATTCTTTTAATATAGCACCTTTTACAGTCGCAACATAATTATCTCTTAATCCCAAATCGGTTGTTAACGTAATAATTGCCATTTAAAAGTTTTTAACTTTTTATAATTTTAAAAGTTAATAAATTAGTGCGTAAGTATCTTTTTTATTGTGTTTAAATGAAGATATTTAGCATATGAAATTCATTTTTTCAAAGGTATAATTAAAAAATAAATATTTGAGCGAAAAATTAATAGAAATCTCGGAGATAAATCCTGTAGAACTTTATGGGGTTAATGAAAATAAATTAAAAGTAATCAAAAGTTATTTTCCAAAATTAAAAGTTATTGCAAGGGGAGATATACTAAAAGCAATAGGGGCTGATAGTGAAATACTATTGTTTGAACAAAAAATTGCATTATTAATTGAACACTTATTAAAGTATAAACAATTAACCGAAAATAACATTGAACGATTAATGGACGAAGATTCATCAACAGGAAGTAGCGGAACACTTCAGCACGATGATGAAACTATTGTTTTCGGGAATGGTGGATTAATTATTAAAGCAAAAACAGCCAATCAACGTAAGTTGGTAAAAGAAATTGAAAAAAATGATTTAGTTTTCGCAGTTGGTCCTGCAGGAACTGGAAAAACATACACTGCTGTTGCGTTGGCCGTTAGAGCTCTTAAAAATAAAGAGCTTAGAAGAATAATTTTGACAAGACCAGCTGTAGAATCGGGCGAAAATTTAGGTTTTTTACCTGGCGATTTAAAAGAGAAATTAGATCCATACATGCAGCCTTTGTACGATGCACTGAGAGACATGATTCCTGCAGAAAAGCTATCGGAAATGTTAGAAAATGGAACTATTCAGATAGCTCCTTTGGCTTTTATGAGAGGTAGAACTTTAGATAAATGTTTTGTAATATTAGATGAAGCACAAAATGCAACTGAAAGCCAATTTAAAATGTTTTTAACCAGAATGGGTAAAACAGCTAAATTTATCATTACTGGTGACGATACTCAAATCGATTTACCTAAAAAACAACCATCAGGATTAATTCAGGCATTAAAAGTATTAAAAGGAATTGATGAAATTAGTATGGTTATTTTTGATGAAAAAGACGTTATTCGACATCAATTGGTAAAAGATATTATTATGGCCTATCGAAAAGTTGAAGAATAAATTCAACAACTCCTTGCTAGGTAAATTGTTTCAGATTATTTACATTTGTTTGATTCCAAAAACATTAAATCATGAGTTTTAAAACCATAAAAACAGACCATTATACTTTAATAAAATTTAGCACAACTAAATTAGATGCTATTGTTTCTCCAGATTTAAAAGCAGAATTGGTATTTATTAGTAAACAAGGTGAAAAAAATATAATAGTTGATTTAGAAAGCGTAAAATATTGCGATTCATCTGGATTAAGTGCCTTACTAATTGGAAATAGAATTTGTAACGAAGCAAAAGGGTGTTTTGTGTTAAGCTCAGTTCAACCTGCTGTAGAAAAATTAATCATCATTTCACAACTCGATTCCATATTTAACATTAAAACTACAACTCAAGAAGCAATAGATTCTATTTGTTAGATAAATAGAGTCTTTAACCATAGATGACTAAATTTAGTGTTTTAATATTAGGGAATGCCTCAGCTGCACCAACATTAACTAGAAACAATACCTCTCAACTTGTAAACGTAAACGAACAATATTTTTTAATTGATTGTGGAGAAGGAACTCAAACAAAGTTAAGAGAAAACAAAATAAAGCTTCAACGTTTAAACCATATCTTTATTAGCCACCTTCATGGAGACCATTATTTTGGATTAATGGGTTTAATACAAACGATGAACTTATTAGGAAAAACCACTCCTTTATATATATACTGTCCTAGTAATATTGAAGAAATCATTAATGTTCATTTTAAATTTTCGGAAAGTGCTATAAAGTTTCCTATCTTTTATCAACATGTTAATTGTGAAGAATCAGAAATCATTTTTGAAAATGAGAAAGTTGTCGTTTCTTCAATTCCATTGACTCATAGAATACCATGTGCGGGTTATATCTTTACAGAAAAACCAAAGCCACGAAAAATTAATTCAATTGCGATTGAGCAATATGAGGTGCCTAAACATCAAATTTATAAACTAAAACTAGGAGAAGATTATGTTGCAGCAGATGGAAAAATAATTAAAAATAAGCTGCTCACTGACGATTCTTCGCCCTCTTTTTCTTATGCTTTTTGTTCTGACACTAAGTATGAAGAGAAAATTATTGATATAATTAAGGACGTAACCCTGCTATATCACGAGGCAACATTTAGTGAAGAACACAGCGATAGAGCTAAAAAAACATTTCATTCAACAGCAATACAAGCAGCCATAATTGCCAACAAATCTAATGCTAAGAAGCTGATTATCGGTCACTTCTCAAATAGATACCCCGATTTGAATATTCTTTTAGAGGAAGCAAAAACAATTTTTGGAAATACAGAAATAGCCATTCAAGGAAAAGAATTTAATATTGCTGAAGTCTAATGACTACAATGTTAATAGCTTGTTAATAACTATCTAACTTACTTTAACATATCTTTTTTAATTGTGCTATATTTGGTTCTGATATTTAATAATAATAATTTAAACTTTAAAAGTTATGAACAAAGGTGAATTAGTTGATGCAATTGCAAAAAATGCAGGATTATCAAAAGCTGATGCTGGAAAAGCATTAAATGCATTCGTATCTAGCGTGTCTGGATCCTTAAAAAAAGGAAACGCTGTACAATTAATTGGGTTTGGAACATTCTCAATTTCTAAAAGAGCTGCTAGAACAGGAAGAAATCCTCAAACTGGTGCTGCAATTAAAATTGCTGCTAAAAAAGTAGCAAAATTTAAAGCAGGAAAAGCTTTAGCTGATACTGTAAAATAATTTAATGACAATGTTTGCTGCTAGCAGACTAATCGTATAATTAAATTTACAATAAAACCGAAGAACAAAAGTTCTTCGGTTTTTTTTGTGATGACAAAGAAGAAACTGTTAATGTTGGGTTAGGTATAAGTATAAATGGGGCTGTTCCACATCGTACCGAAGATATTTTTAGTACCACCTGCAGCACCAGCAAAATTACCACCTCTATACCAAGCATGCTGTTGCAAAGTGGGTGGGGTGGAAGTAACAGGTATTGCCGGGCCAGTAGGAACTTGTTGTGCAAGTAAAATGCTGCCATACAG
>PFUQ01000069.1 GCA_002790175.1 Flavobacteriales bacterium CG_4_9_14_3_um_filter_32_8 | reverse complement strand
TTTAACGCTTGTTGTTTTAAACTCATTATTACTTCAAATTAATTTAGGGTCAAAAGTAAGTTTCTACAAATTTTAATGATAACTAAAAAACTAGGAGATTTTATGGGAATCAATTTTTAGAGCCACGCTTCAACTTATTGATGAATTTTTTTCTCTTGGGTTTGTTTTTTGATGAATCCTCCTCATAATATCCCTTCCCATACCCATACCCATAACCGTAACCATACCCATAATTATAGCCATATTTATAACCAATACGTTGTTCTTTTAAATCGTTAACAATAATACCTACGTTAACAATTTTTTTATCGGTGTACAATTGGTTAATCAATTCTAATTGGTTTTTGTGTGTAAATCGTTGACGCACTACATACAAATTAACATCGGCATATTGTGTAAGTATGAGGGCATCGGTAACCAACCCAACAGGAGGAGTATCAATAATAATAACATCGTATATTTTTTTAGCTTCTTCAAAAAATGTCATCATTTTTTCTGTTTCAATTAACTCGGAAGGATTTGGAGGCACAGGTCCCGAAGAAATTAGAAATAAGTTTTCTTTTTCTGTTTCTTGGATAACCTCACTAAGTGATGCTTTACCTATTAAATAAGAAGATAGACCAATATGATTAGATAAATTAAAATCGTTAAAAATTTTAGGTTTACGTAAATCGCCTCCAATCAATAAGGTTTTTTTGCCCGAAAGTGAATATGCAGAAGCTAAATTGATGGAGCAAAACGTTTTCCCTTCACCACTAATGGAGGAGGTGATTAAAACAGTAAATGATTTTTTTTCTTTGGTAAGGTAGTTAATATTGGTTCTTATTGCTCTAAACGATTCTGAGACAATAGATTTAGGTTCGTTTAAAATAACCAAATTGCTGGCTGTCTTCACATGCCCAACAGTGCCAATTATTGGAATAGCAGTAGTCGATTCTATATCGCCTTTTTCCATAATTAGGTTATTGAATAAAAACAATAGTAACACCACTAAAAAAGGAAAAGCAAAAGCTACTCCCATATTAAACATATAAATCGATTTGGAGTCTATTCCGGCATAAGAAACCGTGTAGTCGCTGGCAGGTTCAATTACTTTAGCACTAGGCACATTAGATGCTTCGGCAACTGCTGCTTCGCTTCTTTTTTGAAGTAGGTAGTTGTAAAATCCGTTGTTAATTTGATAAATTCGGTTAAACCTAACGTATTGTGATTCGGCAAGAGGCAGTTCAGCAAGTTTAGAATTGGAGTTTAACAATTGCTCTTTCATCCGGTCGAGCTCAAATTTGGTTTGCATTAAACGGGAGGAAATATTGGCAGAAAGAATCTCACGAGTGGTAACAATCTCTTCGATTAAGAGTTGGTAAACCAGCGTGCTGTCGTTAACTTCTGTTTCGAGTCTTCTTTTTTTACTATACAAACTCATTAAATCAGAAATGGACTTATACAATGGGTCTTGAATGTTAACATTGATGATGTTAGGAATGAAAATCTTGTCGATTTCCGATTCTTTAAGGTTTTTAATCGTTTCCTGATAAAAGTTGTATTCAAATTGTTTTTTTAAGTAATCATCTTCAAGTACGATAGAGTTTGGTATTAATCCATCGCTGTTGATTTGCAATTTTTGGGCATTGGTTCCCACTTTAAAATCTTCAATATCATTTTCATTAGAGTTTAAATCTTTAGCCACATAAATAAGTTGCTCGTCAATAAATTGAATGGTATTTGTGGCAATTTTACTGTTTTCATCTAAGCCATATTCGATGTATATATTCATTAATGCATTAATGAAATCAATTTCTTTTTGAATGGTTGGACCAGTTAAACTAAATTTTAAAATGGAAGATTCTGGAGGGTCGGTTTCTAGTTCAATGCTGTTTTGGTAAACTTTAGCAAGAGAGTTGAGGTCGTTTACGACAAAAGAAAATATTTTTTCTGGAGTTCGATTGTCTTCGAATAAATCGGTTATTTTAAACCGAACATTTAAATTGTTAAGTAAAAACCATTTGTTAAAGTGATAAGTTTTACTTTGCTCAAAGTCTTCCTGATTGTTAGAGAGTATAAAAGTAGTTGCATCAATAATTTTTACGTAATATGAAATTGCTCTGTAATCATTTACAGTAGAATCTAGTTCAATTTCAAAGGGCGAATTTTTGTAGAGTTCAGTAATTTTAATTTGACCGATGTCGTAATAAAACACTTTAAAATCGACTTCGTTCAACGCCGAACGCATCAGGTTATAAGAACTTATGGTTCCTATTTCGTTGGTTAACCTATTTCTGGCACTAACCAACTCCATACCTTTAATAAAATATTCTTGTCCCCAAGCTGTATATTCGTCTTTCAGCAAGGCTTTTCCGTAAGTTTTATAAACCGGAACGCTGTATCGAACTTTGTAATAGCTTAATACAAAAGCAATGATAAAAGAAATAACAATAGATACCAATACTTCAGCATTCTGGCACCAAGGGCTTTAAAATCAAAGCTCTCCATCATATTGGTTTGGTTTGTTTTATTCATTTACTTTTTTTATCGTTGGCAAAAATAGTTTTTTATTTTAAACTTAAAGTTGGTATGCGAATGATTTACAGATAATATCCAAATTTTTGGTAATTTTGGGTTGAATAAAAAGCCAAATATTATCGATAGTTAATCTTATTTCGTGTTAAAATTCATAAAAAAACTTACGCCACAAGACAAATTTATTTCCACTTTTATTTTAAAAGGTGTGGGTTTGTATCTCTTATGGTTTTTACTATACGATAACTGGTTGCTAAAGGATGGTTGGGCAGATCATTTTTTAATTGATCATTTGGTCAAATCAACTGCTTTTCTTCTTCAATTATTGGGCTATACTATTTTTAGTTATGCCGATGCAGTTGGTATTGATGGTACTCATGGTGTGTTAATTGGCGTTCCATGTAATGGGTTAAGTTTGTTTGCTCTGTTCGCAGGTTTTATTATTATTTTTCCTGGAAAAATGAAATACAAGCTTTTTTTTATCCCTATTGGAATTTTCATCATTCATATCATTAATATTTTTCGTTTGGTTGGTTTAGCATTAGTGGTTCAATATCAACCAGAAAGTTTGGAGTTTAATCATAAATATACTTTCACGGTTATCGTTTATGCTCTTATTTTTTCACTATGGATACTCTGGGTTAATAAATTTTCTACTAAAAAATAAGATGTGAAAAAAGGTCTTAAAAATAGTATCGCAGCACTACTTTTAGTCATAATTTTTTTTCTTGGATACATTCGAGAAACTTCTTTTTTGATTTTAAATACGGTAATCAATAATTATCCATTTCCTTACAATGCTTCGTATGTTTCTCCCCCTAATTTTCTATATTCTTTTAATAATCAAACATTGATAGCAGTAAAATGGGGGCTAACATTTGGATTTTCAGTGATATTTTTTTTAATGTCGTTTATTCTAATTAATTTTTATTTTAAAAACAAAAACTTTAATAAAATTACCAGTTGGGCATATTTATTTTTAGTCGGAGTATCTTTTTTAATTGCACTATTAGGTATAATCATGGGTAGTTTTGATGAAACGTATGCGTTGAGCAGGTTTTTTATAGGTTTGGCTCAATCTCCATTAGTACCTTTGGTATTAGTTGTTTTATTTTATTTTAAAAATAAAGTTGAAATTGAAGAAATAAACCCATGATTACCATCATCAACTATAACGCAGGAAACATCAAATCTATCCAAAATATGCTCAAGCGTATTGGAGCAAAATCGTGTATTAGTGCTGATGCTAAAGAAATTGAACAAGCCGAAAAATTGATTTTGCCAGGCGTAGGTCATTTCGATTATGGGATGAAAAATTTGCAAGAATCAAACTTAATAGAAGTGCTCAATAAAAAGGTTTTAGATGATAAGATACCATTATTGGGAATTTGCTTAGGGGCTCAATTACTTGGAAATAGGAGTGAAGAAGGTGTTTTATCAGGTTTAGGTTGGATAGATATGGAGGTAGTAAAATTTGACAAAGCAAAAATGCCCGAAAATCTTAAAATTCCACACATGAGTTGGAATGAGATTAAGATAAAAAAACAATCAAAATTATTAGAAGGATTGAATGATGAATCCCGTTTTTATTTTGTGCATTCCTATCATCTAAAATGTAAAAACGAAGATGATGTCTTGGCTACTACTAATTATGGTTATGAATTTACTTCGGCTGTAGAAAAGGAAAATATTTTTGGGGTTCAATTTCATCCCGAAAAAAGCCATAAGTATGGAATGAGGCTGTTGGAAAACTTTAATAGGTTCAAAGTTTAAAGTTTGAAGTTCAATGTTAACTATGTCTCAAATAACAAATCTTCCGACTTCTGACTTCGGTCTTCCGTCTTCAAACAAACCTCAAATTTTACCATAATGAGAAGAATCCGAATCATACCTGTTTTAACCCTCCAAAACGAAAAATTGGTAAAAACCATTCGTTTTAAAAATCCAACCTATATTGGAGATCCTATAAATGCAGTTAAAATTTTTAACGAAAAAGAAGTTGATGAGATTGTAATTTTAGACATTACTGCCTCTAAAGAAAAAAGGGAGCCCAATTATGTCAAAATTGAAGAAATTGCTTCTGAAGCTTTTATGCCTTTTGCCTATGGAGGAGGAATTACCAACATTTATCAAATTGAGAAATTGTTTAAATTAGGAATTGAGAAGGTGGTGTTAAATTCCATACTTGAAACAAATATGAGTTTAGTTAAAGAAGCTGCAAAAATTTTTGGTTCGCAAAGTGTGGTAGCTTCGGTAGATATTAAAAAAAATATTTTTGGAAAAGAACAGGCTTATAAAATTTCTGGTACTACTAAAATTAATTTACCACTTATAGAATATATCCAACAACTTGAAAATGCAGGAGTAGGGGAATTGTTTATCAATTCCATAGATAGAGATGGAACTTATCAAGGATATGATTTAGCACTTATAAAACAAATTTATTCTTTAGTTAATTTGCCCATTGTTGCCTGCGGTGGAGCAGCTTCCGTTGATAGCTTTCTACCAGCCATACAAAATGGAGCTTCAGCTATTGCTGCTGGCAGTATGTTTGTTTATACGGGTTCTACCCGAGGTATTTTAATCAATTATCCTAAACAAGAGGAGTTGGTTTTAAAAGTTTATTTACAACTCTAACAAATTCAAAATTTCCTTTTCTATTTTTTTTATTGAATTAACTATTCAATTGTTTTACCTTTGTGATTCGTTTTTTAATTCATAAAATATGAGTACAGATAAAGAAATATTCGATTTAATAGCTGAAGAATACACTAGACAAAAAGAAGGAGCAGAGTTAATTGCCTCAGAAAATTATGTGAGTGATGAAGTCATGAAAGCAATGGGCAGCGTGCTGACCAATAAATATGCCGAAGGTTTACCTTTTAAACGCTATTATGGCGGTTGCGAAATTGTTGATGAAATAGAACAGTTAGCAATAGATAGAGCAAAAATATTGTTTAATGCCGAATGGGTAAATGTTCAGCCACATTCTGGAGCACAAGCAAATGCTGCTGTGATGTTAGGAGTGCTTAAACCAGGAGATAAAATTTTAGGTTTCGATTTATCTCATGGTGGACATTTAACTCATGGTTCTCCTGTAAATTTTTCTGGTAAACTATACAAAACTTCTTTTTATGGTGTAAAAAAAGAAACAGGAAGGGTTGATTATGACATGATGGAAAAAGTTGCCATCAAAGAAAAGCCACAACTAATGATTGCTGGTGCTTCTGCATATTCTCGTGATTGGGATTATGAAAGAATGAGAGCTATTGCTGATAAAGTGGGGGCATTGTTAATGGCTGATATTTCTCACCCAGCTGGCTTGATAGCTAGAGGATTGTTGAAAGATCCACTCCCTTTTTGCCACATTGTAACCACTACCACCCACAAAACATTAAGAGGTCCAAGAGGCGGAATGATAATGATGGGAAAAGATTTTGAAAATCCTTGGAGTTTAAAAACTCCAAAAGGAGAAATTAAAATGATGTCACAAATTTTGGATGGAGCAGTTTTTCCTGGCACGCAAGGTGGTCCTTTAGAACACGTGATTGCTGCAAAAGCCGTTGCTTTTAAAGAAGCTTTATCCGATAAATATCTTCATTATTGCATACAATTAATGAAAAATGCAAAAGTGATGTCGGAAGAATTAACCAAAAAAGGATTTGGTGTTATTTCTGGAGGAACAGACAACCACTCGATGTTAATTGATTTACGTTCTAAAAATATTACCGGAAAAGAAGCTGAAAATTTATTAGTTTCTGCCGATATAACCGTTAATAAAAACATGGTTCCTTTTGATGATAAATCGCCATTTGTGACTTCTGGAATTAGAGTAGGAACTGCTGCTGTAACAACAAGAGGTCTTAAAGAAAAACAAATAATAAA
>PFUQ01000125.1:13852-22758 GCA_002790175.1 Flavobacteriales bacterium CG_4_9_14_3_um_filter_32_8 | reverse complement strand
TCAATTGGACTTTTATTGTTATAATCTTTGATTTTTTCTAAACAAGTTAAGAATCTTTCATATCTAATAATATTGATGTCGAATGTTCTATTAAAGTTAATTTCAATTTTTCGCTTTAATTTTTGATGAAATAAATCCTCAAACAATATGTTGTGTTGTAGAGGAAAACATCCTCCAACAAATGTGAAATAGATGTTTTTTAAACTTTTTTTTGATACCATGTATTTCGCCATTTTATATTCTTGAGGAGAAATTAAAGAATTGGTTTGTTTCGAAATAGCGAAATTCCTATTGAAAGAATCTTGTTCAAATTCTGATATAATACCTTCAATAAAATTACTAGAAAGCGTTAAATCATAGCAATTATTGAGAAGAAGTTCGAAATTTTGATGAGGTTCAAGTTTTGAAAAATTCTTAACTAGCAAGGATTGTTTTGAAGTTAAACAAAACTGACTACAATTTGCTCCAAATATTCCTTGAAGATTTTCTAGCATTGATTTAAAGAAATCTAAATTAGCTAAATCCAAATATGCCGAATTAATAAATGAAATATCTTTTGCCTTCAAAATCTTACTAAATTCTTTAATCCACTTCCAGTATTGAGTTGTGTTTTGATGAAAAAAAGGAAGTGATTTTATACTTAAGTTATAATCACAGTGACCAAATCCAATTTTCTTTACTCTTTTTGGTGCATCACGAATTAATTTACTTAAATTTTTAAGTCCATCGCTACTTTCAATAATAGGAATTAATTCTTCAAAATCGATATTGTTGTGAATGAGCTTTTTTTCAATAGCTCTTATTTGTTCACTATTTTCAACTTTCGGAATGAGTATCGAATAGATTTTCTGATTTTTTAATGTTTCAATATCTTTCTGTAACTCATTATTATCAGCATTTAATCTTACACCAATTTTAATACTATTAGCTTTTGGAATAATTTCATTTAGAATAACTTTGAAGTAATTTCTATGTAATATTTTCTCCTGAGAGTTTTTGATACTATCTTCAAAATCAAAGCAAATAATAGCATTAGTTTGAGCGTATTTATTAATGTGATTAAGATTGGTAAATTGATTGTATTTTATGAAGTAATATGATTCCAAATGATAGTTTTTACATTTCATTAGGATTGAAATTATCGAAGTGTGCAATTATTCACAAACTGAATAAACGAATGTAATTAAATAAAAGTTCAATAGCAACTAAATCTAAACCTTCATCCTTGCATTAGGCGTAACATTTTGAGAAGCAAAATCCTGTTGTAAATACTTGTAATAACCAGCAATGGCAATCATGGCCGCATTATCGGTGCAATACTCCATTTTTGGAATAAAAATGTTGTAATCGCTACTTAAATTGGTTAATCTTTTTCTTAATTCGGAGTTAGCCGAAACACCACCTGCAATGGCAATATCTTTTATTCCTGTTTGTTTTATTGCTTTATTCAAGTTAATCAGAAGGATATCAACTATTGTTTTTTGTACCGATGCACAAATGTCATATAGGTTTTCTTGAATAAAATTTTTGTTTTTCTGGAGTTCATTTTTTAAGAAATACAACACACCAGTTTTTAATCCACTAAAGCTATAATTTAAATTGAACACTTTTGGGTGAGTAAATTTATAGTTGGAGGAATTTCCTAACTGAGCATATTTATCTAAAATTGGACCACCAGGATAAGGTAAGTTTAACATTTTTGCTACTTTATCAAAAGCTTCACCAGCAGCATCATCAATGGTTTCACCCAAAACCTCCATTTTAAAATAATCGGTAACTTTTACAATTTGAGTGTGTCCACCACTAACAGTGAGGCATAAAAATGGAAAATGAGGCTGTTTTTTAGTTGTATTTTCTTCTTCAATAAAATGAGCTAGAATATGCCCTTGCATGTGGTTTATCTCAATTAGCGGAATATTCATTGCCAATGAGAAAGCTTTTGCAAAAGAACTTCCTACCAATAAAGAGCCTAGTAAACCAGGTCCATTAGTAAAAGCTACGGCTGATATCTCTTTTTTATTAATTTTTGCTTGTTTAATGGCTTCATCAACAACTGGTACAATGTTTTGCTGATGAGCTCTGGAAGCCAATTCAGGAACAACACCCCCATAAGCTTCGTGCACTTGTTGATTGGCAATTATGTTGGCAAGAATTTTGCCGTCTTTAATTATCGCAGCAGAAGTATCATCACATGATGATTCAATACCTAAAATTATTATTGAGGATTGCTGCATTAAGTTTATTTTTACAAGTTAATTAAGAAGCGAAATTATTAAAAAAAGAAAGATAATACTGATAGTTATTGTATTGTTTCTGTTAATTATAACGGGAGTAGTAACATTGGCTACCTATAATTTTTCTTTTCAAACTTTATTGATTAAACAATACTTAAAATCTTTAGCTAAGAACTTAAACACCGAAATAAGTGTTACTAATATTGAGGTCTCGTTATTTCAAACAGTTACGTTAAATGATTTATACATTGAAGATTTACACCACGACACCCTATTATATATCAATAAATTAGCAATCGACATTGATGAATTTTCTTTTAAGAAGAAAAAAATAATAGTGGACGATATTGTTTTGACTGATTGTTTTTTTAACCTTAAAAATTATAAAGGCGAAAAAGGGAGTAACCTCACTTTTATTATAGATTATTTTACACCAAAGGATACTACTTCCAGTAAGAGTGATTGGGTGTTTGCTTTAAATAATGTTGAAATTATTAAAACTAAGTTTGATTACGATAATGAGAATATTGAGAAAGAATTAGCAGGAGTGGATTATAATCATGTTTTACTAACTTATGTTGATGTTTCGCTAAGCAAGATAAAATTGATAGAAAAAGGTATTGATTGTCAAATAAATCGTTTAAAGTTTTTTGAGCAAAGTGGCTTTCAGCTTGATGATTTTACTTGTAATTTTAACATATCTCCTGCTGGAATTATTGCTCAACAGTTGAAATTTTCTACACCCTATTCAAAAGTTGATGGTGATGTTTCTTTTTTAACGAAAGAATATGCCGATTTAGCTAGCTTTATTAATGCTGTTTCTATTAAATCATCACTTAACTCTTCAAAAGTAGATTTTAAAGACATCTGTTATTTTGCCCCAGCATTAAACTGTTTAAATAAATCTATAGTAGTTGAAGGGGAAGTAAGAGGAAAAATTAATAACATGAAAGGTAGAAACCTTGCTTTATTATTTGATGATGGAACTCGCTTTAAAGGTAATATTGATATAACAGGATTACCAGAACCAGAAGATATGTTTTTGTATGTGGATGTTAAAGAATTAATAACCACCAAAGAGCGATTAGAATCAATTCCTTTATATCCTTTTGTTGAAGAAACTTTTATCAGTTTACCAGATAATTTTAGACAACTAGGCACCATTCGGTATAAAGGTAATTTTACAGGATTTTATCACGATTTTGTAACCTATGGAAACATAAAAACAAGGTTGGGTACAATTACTACCGACTTATCTTTAAAACTAACAAACGGAGAACCTCATTATAAAGGAAAAATAATGTCGAATCATTTTGATTTAGGACGATTTCTTGAAATACCCAACGAGATGGGTGAAATAACAATGAATGTACAAGTAGATGGAAAAGGATTTTCTAAAAAAGAAATTGATGCGTCATTAACTGGAACCATTAACCAAATTGTTATAAAAGGCTATGATTACAACAATGTTGAGGTAAAAGTGAATTTTAAAAATCAACTATTTAATGGATTTTTGGCAGTAGTAGATGAAAATATTTCGTTTGATTTTGATGGTAATATTGATTTTTCAAAGAAAATACCAGCGTACCATTTTAGCTCTAATGTAGAAAATGCAAAACTGGCTAAATTGAATTTAATCAACAGTGAAAATAAACTACGAACAAGATTTTCTACCCAATTAAATGTTAATTTTATTGGAAATAATTCTGAAAATATAGTTGGTGATGTGCAACTTCTCAACTCTCGTTATGTTGATGATTTGGATTCAACCTATATAAAAGAAACTAAAATAAGTTCTAACATTAATGAGAGATACAGAAACATTTCTATTCAATCAAGCATATTAGATGCAAACCTCGATGGTGAATTTAATTTTAATGAAATAATAGGATTTATAAATAACTTTTTTGTCCGTTACATCCCCTCCCAAATTGATGCAAAACATCAAATAACTAATATACCTCATGATATTCATTTTAATGTTGCTTTTCACAGTACAACATTAATATCAAAACTTTTACTAAAAGGCATAATCATCAACGATACTACATCACTTAAAGGAAATTATAATGCAGAAAATAAAATATTAACGCTAAACGGTAAATCTAATTTTATCGATGCACACGGAATTAAAGTGGATGGTTTTAATTTTAAAGCCATAGCAGACGAAAATGAGCTAAAAATAGGTGTTGATGCTACTAGAATTTATCAAAATGATAGTTTATCAATCGTTAATTTTAATATCGAAAGTCAATTACAAAAAGATTCTGTGTTATCTATTTTTCAGTGGAAAAATAACAATCAGTCGCAGGCAAATGATGCTAAAATTACAATAGGTACTTTTTTTAATGGGTATACTATTTCCACTAATAGTGTATTCAATTCTTATGCTACTATTTCGAATACACTTTGGACTATAAACACAACAAATACTATTAAAATTGACTCAGGAATAATAGCAATTAAAGGGTTAAAAATTTCATCAGCAGCACAAAGTATATTAATTGATGGACAATTATCAGATAATCATGATGACCAAATTGATTTATTACTAAAGAACTTTAACTTATCATCTCTAAAAGGTGTTATTCCTAGAGATGTCGTAAATGTTGAAGGTATCATTGATGGAGTAGCTTCAATTACCAAAGAAAATAATGAATTGTTATTTACTTCCGATTTGAATTTCGATAATTTTATTATTAATGAAAATCTGATTGGTAAAGGTAATATAGCCTCAGTTTGGAATACAGCACAAAAATCTTTAAAGCTTGATGGTAAGTTTTACAGAGATTATGTGCCATCTATATTCTTTGGAGGGTATTATTATCCTTATGAAGAAGAAGAAAATTTAGATCTAAAATTAACATTAAACCAAACGAAACTAAAAATGTTTGATATTTACACCAAAGAATTTGTTAACATATTAAAAGGTAATGCTAGTGCCGATATTTCTATTACAGGAACTCTTAAAAAACCAAAATTAAACGGAAGTATAATATTAAATGATACAGAATTTATCGTAAAATATTTAAACACTAAATACAGCACAAATCTTTGTCATATTAATGTCGCATCTGACATGATAAGTTTTGATAATGTTGAATTTTTTGATGAAACCAAAAACAAAAATAAAGCTATAGTTAATGGCACTATTTATCATCGATGGTTTGCCGATTGGAGTATTGGTATTGGTATTGAAATGAAAAATAACTTTTTAGCATTAAACACTACAGAAAAAGATAATAACATATACTACGGTAAAGCCTATGTTAGTGGGTTAGTTGATATAGGTTTGTACAAAAAACAGTTGAGAGTGGACGTAGATATTAAAACGGAAAAAAATACAACACTTAATATCCCACTTGCTAATAGTACTGAATTAGTGGAAAATAATTTCATAGAATTTGTAGTTAAAGATACCAACAACTTAAAGGTTAAAAAAGAAGGAGAGGTTGATTTATCAAATATTGAGATGAATTTTGATTTAGAAATTACTCCAGATGCACAAGTCCGATTAATATTTGATGACCAAATTGGAGATGTGATGAGAAGCACAGGAAGTGGTAACCTAAATTTAAATATAAGTAATGATGGGGATTTGAACATGTATGGCAACTATTATATTAAAAATGGAGATTATTTATTTACGCTTCAAAATGTAATAAACAAACGATTTGATTTGCAAGAAGGAGGTTCAATTTCTTGGAATGGAAGCCCCTATAATGCTGAAGTAAGCATTACAGCGGTTTATCGTTTAAGAGCAAGGTTATATGATTTATTAATAAATATTGATACCAGTGAATTGTATAAAAAAAGAATTCCAGTTGATTTAAAATTAAATATGAGTAACGCAATGATGAACCCTGACATTAGTTTTGATATAGAGTTGCCAACAGCCGATGAAGATACCAAAAGTAAAGTGAGAAGCGTTTTATATGTTAGCGACAAAGAGGAGAATATACAGGAATTAAACAAACAAGTTTTTTCATTATTGGTTTTAAATAGGTTTTTGCCTCCACCAGGTTCCGAATCAACATATGCCAGTGCAAACGTTGGTTCAACAACTTCGAGCGAATTGTTATCCAACCAGCTGAGTAATTGGTTATCAAAAATTAGTAACGACTTCGACATAGGAGTAAATTACAGACCAGGAGATGAACTTTCTAATCAAGAATTAGAATTAGCATTATCGACCCAGCTTTTTAATGATCGATTAATATTAGATGGAAATGTAGGATTATCGGATAGACAAAATGTATCCAATGAAGCCCAAAACACCAATAATTTATTGGGAGATGTTTCTATAGAATATAAAATAACAAAAGATGGTAAATTGAGAATAAAAGCATTTAATAATTCTAACCAATTTTCATTAGAAAACACCAACAGCAGTTATACTCAAGGTGTTGGTATATCATACAAAGAAGAGTATGATACCAATAAAGAATTTTGGCAAAAACTATTTTCGAGATTTAGAAGAAAAACAAAAAAATAATTTATAATTGGTTTTTATAACTAAAAGCTAGCATTTAGCTATTATTTAGTAATCGGTGTTTATTAATGATAAACGGTAATAAAGAAATCATACTGATTATATACATTTGACAACTTATCTTCAAAAGTATTTTTATACATTTGCTCGCTTAAAAAAAAAATAATGAATAAATTAAAATTTAACAAAGTATTATTTATCCTTTTCAGCTTATTATTTAGCTTTAACCTTGTCGCTCAAAAAGGAACGATAAGAGGGTTTGTTTACAACAATAAAACTGGAGAAGCGGAAATTGGTTCTACCGTCTATTTAAAAGGAACTACAATAGGAGCCGCATCCGATGTAAATGGATTTTATTCTATCACCAAAATACCTGCTGGCTCATATACTTTAATGGTTACTTCATTAGGTTTTGATACAATACAACAGAAGATATCTGTAAAAGATAATGAGATTATTTCAAAAAATATATTTCTTGTAGAAGCAGCAACATTAATGAACACTTTTGAGGTTTCTGCTGAAAAACAAGAATCAAAAACTCAGGTGAAGATGTCTGTAGCAAAAGTAACACCTAAAGAAATTAAATCGATTCCAGCAGTTGGTGGAGATCCAGATTTAGCTCAGTATTTACAAGTATTACCAGGAGTTACGTTTACAGGAGACCAAGGAGGACAATTGTACATTAGAGGAGGTTCACCAGTTCAAAATAAAGTATTATTAGATGGTATGATTATTTATAATCCTTTTCATTCTATTGGATTATTTTCTGTGTTTGATACTGATTTAATGAGAAGTGCTGATATTTATACTGGTGGTTTTAACGCTGAATATGGAGGTAGAATATCTTCCATTATGGATATTACCACTAGAGACGGCGATAAAAAAAGATTAAGAGGAAAAATTTCTGCAAGTACATTTAGTTCTAAAGTAATGTTAGAAGGACCTCTAAAAACAGCTAAAGAAGGTAATGGAGGAATTACTTTCGTGATGTCAGCCAAACACTCTTATTTAGAGCAATCTTCGACAATTTATAAACCTTATTTTGCAGGATTGAGTTCAGATAATGCTAGAGGAGTTGATACATTAGGACTTCCTTATGGTTTTACCGATTTATATGGTAAAATTTCTTTAAATGGTGACAATGGAAATAAAGTAAGTTTCTTCGGATTTAATTTTAGAGATAATGTCAATTATTCTGATATTTCTGATTTAAAATGGAACTCGAAAGGTGGGGGTGCAAATTTTGTATTAATTCCAAGTACTTCTAAAACATTAATCGAAGGAGTTGTTGCCCTTTCTAATTACAAAATCGAATTATTGGCTGGAGATAGCTTACCTCGAACAAGTGAGGTAAATGGATTTAATGGAGGAATGGATTTTACTACTTTTTCTGGCGATAATCAATTCAAATATGGGCTTGAGTTTAATTCACTTTCAACAGATTATCAATTTTCAAACGCACTAGGAACCAACATCAAACAAAAAGAAAGCACTACAGAAATGCATGCTTATATGATGTACCGAATTAACGCAGGTAAATTGGTAGTTGAACCAAGTTTTAGGTTGATTTATTATTCATCTTTAGCTACATTTTCTCCCGAACCGCGTTTAGGTATTAAGTATAATGTCAACGATAAATTTAGATTAAAATTAGCAGGAGGTATGTACTCTCAAAATTTAATCAGTGCCAATTCCGATAGAGATATTGTTAATTTGTTTTATGGATTTTTATCAGGTCCAGACAACTTACAAGAACAATTTACCGAACAAGATGGCTCTACAAGAGATATAAAGCACAAGCTGCAAAAAGCCAATCATGCAATATTAGGGTTTGAAGTAGATTTAAATCGTTCTTTAAATTTGAATGTTGAAGGTTATTATAAAAAATTTACTCAACTAACCAATACCAATAGAAATCAAATATTTGACGAATCAGACCCAGCTGCAGTCGATAAACCAGATGTTGTGAAAAAAGAATTTATTATTGAAACAGGCGATGCCTATGGTGTTGATTTCTCTTTAAAATATTCCTCAACTCATTTAAATGTATGGACCATTTATTCTTTAGGGAAAGTTACACGATGGGATGGATTGTTAGCCTATTATCCTGTTTTTGATAGAAGACATAACGTGAATTTGGTGGTTACTTACATTTTTGGCAAAGATTTGAACTGGGAATT
>PFUQ01000125.1:6467-13808 GCA_002790175.1 Flavobacteriales bacterium CG_4_9_14_3_um_filter_32_8 | reverse complement strand
CACAAGGATTTTACGAAGGAGTTCCTTTTTCATCAATCGACCAATCTTATACAAGTGCCAATGGTGATTTAAAAATAGAATTTGCTGATTTAAACAAAGGTAGATTGCCTTATTATCATCGGTTAGATATTAATCTAAAAAGAAAATTTATTTTGGGTAAAAACTCTACATTAGAAGCAAATATTGGGGCAACCAATGCTTATAATAGAAACAATTTATTTTTTATTGATAGGGTAACTGCTGCAAAAGTTTATCAATTACCTTTAATGCCAAGTGTTGGTTTAAACTTAACTTTTTAATAAATTCATAATAATACGGTTTATTAAAAAAAAAATAATAAATTTGCAGCCGTCTTAAAAAAATTAAAACTTATAAAATAATGTACGCAATAGTTGAAATAGCAGGGCAACAATTTAAAGTTAGCAAAGATCAACAGCTTTTTGTACATCGTTTAGAAGGAAAAGAAGGTAGCAAAGTTACTTTCAGTAATGTACTTTTAATTGATGATAACGGAAAAGTTAATGTTGGCGCCCCAGCTGTAGCAGGTGCAAGTATTTCAGTAAAAATACTAGAACACCTTAAGGGCGATAAAGTTATCGTGTTTAAAAAGAGAAGAAGAAAAGGATATAAAGTTAAAAACGGACACCGTCAGTATTTAACGAAAATCCAAGTAGAAGGAATTTCTGAAAAAGGTGGTGTTAAACCAACTGCTGAAAAAGCAGAATCTAAAGTTGAAGTGATAGCTAAAGCCCCTAAAGCTGGAGTAACTACAGCTAAAAAGGAAGCCGCACCAAAAGCTGATGTTAAAAAGCCTGCTGTTAAAAAAGCAGCTCCAAAAGCAGCTCCAAAAGCAGCTGCTAAAAAACCTACTAAAAAAGAAGATAAATAAAAAATAAAAATAGTATTGTTAAGGGTTTTTGTTTGGTTAACCTCAAACTTTAAACTTTAAACTTTAAACTTTAAAGATATGGCACATAAAAAAGGAGCCGGTAGTTCTAAAAACGGTAGAGAATCGGAAAGTAAACGATTAGGAGTTAAAATTTTTGGTGGACAAGCAGCAATCGCTGGTAACATTATTGTTCGTCAAAGGGGTACAAAACACAATCCTGGCGTAAATGTAGGTATTGGAAAAGACCATACATTATATGCCTTGGCAGATGGTGTGGTTAGTTTTAGAAAAAAAAGAGATAATAAATCTTTTGTTTCAGTTGATCCTATTACTGAAGCGTAAGGTTTATATACCAAATTTTTATGCTCCTGTATCTAAATTATAGATACAGGAGTTTTCGTTTTTATAAGTACCTATTTGGTATTTTTGTGTAAACAATATTTATTAAAAAGTTATCATGTTACAAACATCATTTATCAGAGAAAACAAAGAATTAGTTATAGAGCGACTTAAAAAAAGAAATTTTGATGGTAAAGAAATTATTTATCAAATTTTGAAGTTAGATGATGATAGAAAGGCTAATCAACAACAACTAGATGAAAATTTGGCAGCAGCTAATCAGTTCGCCAAACAAATTGGTGAGTTGCATAAAAGTGGAAAGCAAGAAGAAGCTAATTTGTTAAAAGAGCAAACAGTAGAGCTGAAAGAAATAAGCAACACCTTAAAAGAAGAACAAAATTCGATTGCTGAAAATTTACAGCAATTACTTTATAGAGTACCTAATATTCCCAACGAAATAGTTCCTGCAGGAAAATGTGCAGATGACAACGAAATAGTTTTTGAAGAAGGTAGTATTCCAAAATTAATAGAAAACGCCCTTCCACATTGGGAGTTGGCAAAAAAATACAACCTCATCGACTTTGAATTAGGAGTGAAAGTTACTGGAGCTGGATTTCCATTTTACATCGGACAAGGAGCAAGATTGCAACGAGCATTAATCAATTTTTTTTTAGACCAAGCACGAGATGCAGGATATACAGAAATATTACCCCCATTAATGGTAAATGAAGCTTCGGGATATGGGACAGGACAATTACCCGATAAAGAAGGACAAATGTATCACGCACCCATCGATGATTTTTATTTAATCCCTACTGCTGAGGTTCCTTTAACCAATATGTTCAGAGATGTTATTGTAAAAAAAGAAGATTTTCCAATTAAAGTTACTGGATATACTCCTTGCTTTAGAAGAGAAGCGGGTTCTTATGGTAAAGAGGTGAGAGGCTTAAATAGATTGCATCAATTTGATAAAGTGGAGATTGTTCAAATTCAACATCCAGCTGAATCTTATGCTACCCTAGATACGATGGTGGAACATGTAAAAGGATTACTTCAAAAATTAGAATTACCATATAGAGTTCTTAAACTTTGTGGTGGTGATTTAGGCTTTACTTCAGCATTAACTTACGACATGGAAGTGTTTTCAGCAGCTCAAGTAAAATGGTTAGAGGTAAGTTCTGTATCTAATTTTGAAACTTTTCAAGCCAATCGACTAAAATGTAGGTATAAAGATGAAAATGGTAAAATGCAATTGGTACATACACTAAATGGAAGTGCTTTAGCGTTACCCCGAATATTAGCTGCATTATTAGAAAATAACCAAGCCAAAGAAGGTATTAAAATCCCAAAAGCATTGGTTGCTTATACTGGATTTGATTTAATTAAATAAAGATAAATATGAAAAAATACATTATACTCTCATTAATCTTTGCTATTGGCTTTAGTTCTTGTAAAAATGCTTTTGAAAAAGAATTAGGAGAGGTTGAAAAATTACTTGCAGAAGTAAACGAAACAGAAAAATCATTGTTAGCAGTAGACACGGCAAAAGTATTTTCAACTAAAAGACAAATGGAAAAAGATTTGCTGACGATTAATGCTATAAATGATACCTTAACTAAAGCTGAAGCTTTTAAAATTGATGAACTTTTTTCTAGTAAAAAACGTGTCTTCCGATTAGCTGAAAATTATGCTGATTTTTTTGGACAAATCAATTTTTCTAAAAATCAATTAAAAAATCTTAAACAAGATATAGAAAATGGCTTAATTACTAAAGAAGATTTTGCAATACATTTTGTGGAAGAGCAAAATGCTGTTTCTGAATTAAAGAAAAAAATTTCTAAGAGAGTTGATGGCTTAGACGTTGATTTAGAAAAGTTTAGGTTGTTTAGACCAGCTATTGATGAATTTATCGAGCATAGAAAAAATAAAGCAGCTGATGAACTTGTGAAATGAAATTTATTTTTAAAATAGTAGTTGCAGTTAGTTTAGTTGTTTTTATATCAACTCACCTAAAAGCACAAAAACAATCAGATGATCGATTGGCAGCTCAATACTTTGATAATAAAGAATACGATAAAGCAGTACTATTTTATGAAAAATTATTCGACAAAACTCATTCACCAACTTATTATGTGAGATTATTAACCTGTTTTATAGAATTAAAAGAATATAAAAATGCAGAGAAACTTATTAAAAGAGAACTGAAAAATTTTCCTTTCCAACTCGAATTTTGGACAGATTTAGGCAATTTGTATAAAATTTCAGGAAATGAAGCCGACAGCAAGCAATCTTATGAAAAATCACTTAAACTATTATCACCCAACAACGAACAAATAATGGCTTTAGCCAATGGCTTCTTAAAGTACAGAGAAACAGAATATGCCATTCAAACTTATATAAAAGGGAGAAAATTAGTCAATGGAAGTTATCCTTTTAATTTTGAGTTAGCACAAGTTTATAGCCTTCAGGGAAATACAGAAGCCATGTTAGAAGAGTATTTATCGCTTTTGTTATATCAAGAATCATACATTCAAAGTGTTCAAAATGCACTTCAAACTGCTTTAGATCCTGATGATAATGGAGAAAAAAAAGCACTCTTAAAAACACTTTTAATTAAATATATTCAGAAAAATGGAGATGCTAAAGTGTTTTCTGAGCTATTAATTTGGACGTATATCCAAGAGAAAAATTTTAATGGAGCATTTATTCAAGCAAAAGCATTAGATAAAAGGCAAAAAGAAATGGGGAATAGATTGGTCGAATTGGCAAAATTAAGTTTAGAAAATAAAGATTATGAAACAGCAATAAAATGTTATCAGTATGTGATTGAAAAAGGGGTAGATAACTACTATTACATCAGCAGTAAAATGGAATTGGTAAATGTTTATAATTCGAAAATTATAGATTCGCAAAATTATACAGTAGAGGATTTATTGTCTTTAGAAAAAACCTACAACACTACAATTAATGAATTAGGAAGAACTGCTTCAACAGCTTCTTTATTAAGAGGTTTAGCTCATTTACAAGCATTCTATTTACACAATACAACTGGAGCAATTAACTTATTAAATGAAATTATTGCGATGCCTCGATTAGATCCACACGATGTCGCCAAAAGTAAAATAGAGTTGGCAGATGTCCTTTTATTTACCGATGAAATATGGGACGCATCTTTACTTTATTCTCAAGTTGAAAAAGAATATAAATTTGACCAAATCGGTGAAACTGCAAAATTTAAAAATGCTAAAATTTCTTTTTATACTGGTGATTTTGCTTGGGCAAAAACCCAATTGGATGCATTGAAAGCATCAACATCAAAATTAATTGCTAATGATGCCATGCAATTATCAGTTACTATTACTGATAATATTGGAATAGATACTACTGAAGCACCATTGTTAATGTTTGCAAAAGCTGATTTATTAGACTATCAAAATAAAAATAATGAAGCACTACTTATGTTAGATTCTTTAAAATTAGCTTATCCCAATCATACCATTGCTGATGATATTTTATTTAAACGATTTCAAATCAACTATAAACAAAAAAAATACGAAGAAGCTGCACAAAATTTAGAAGATTTAATAAAAGATTATTCTTTCGATATTTTAGCAGATGATGCTATTTATCAATTGGCTTTATTAAATGATAATATTTTGAACAACAAACCAAAAGCTGCTGAACTATACAAAAAAATAATGTTTGATTATCAAAGCAGTATTTATGTGGTAGATTCTCGGAAAAGGTTTCGTGCGTTAAGAGATGAATTGAAGATTATTAAAATTGAAGATGATATTTTAGAATTTGAAACCAACTAAATGAGTGTAATTAATTGGTTAGAAAACAACATGCTTTCTTGTCCTTATAAGCAGTATTTAGGAGTAGATTGTTTTGGATGTGGAATGCAACGCTCGTTGATTGAATTATTGAAAGGGAATTTTGTTACCAGTTTTTATTTATATCCAGCATTACTTCCAATGATAATTCTATTTTTATTTTTAATAGCACATCTCATTTTTAAATTTAAAAATGGAGGAACTTGGTTAAAGTACCAATTCATTTTTGTAGTGTCTATTGTTGTTATTAATTTTATTGTTAAACTTAGTTTCATTGGATGACTTAAAGTCATCCAATGAAACTAAAAATATTCAATTATGAAAATCCTAACAGCCCAACAAACAAGAGAAGCAGATGCTTATACCATTAAAAATGAACTGATAAAATCGATTGATTTAATGGAAAGAGCCTCACGGAAATGTGCGGATTGGTTAATGAATAAATTTGACCAAACAATAACTTTTACTTTTTTTTGTGGTGTTGGCAATAATGGTGGAGATGGATTAGCAATAGCAAGAATGCTAAAACAAAATGGCTATGAAATAATGGTGTTTGGTGTTTGTTTTTCTGAAAAACATACCCCCGATTTTGATACTAATTTAAGTAGAATTAAAACTATTGGGATTAACCCAATTCTTTTAACAGAAAAAGAATACCAATTTATTCTTTCACAAAAAACGGTAGTCATTGATGCAATTTTTGGTTCTGGTTTAGCTCGTCCTATCGATGGATTTGTTGCAGAAATAATTTACAAAATAAACAATACCGATGTTGATATTATTGCTATTGATATACCTTCTGGCTTATTTAGTACAAGTAATATTAATAATAACTTGGATAACATCATCCATGCAAATTATACACTTACATTTCAACAACCAAAATTGACGATGATGTTCCCAGAAAATTTTAGGTTTGTTGGCGAATTTGAAATTTTAGATATTGGTTTACATCAAGAATTTTTAAATAAGGTGAGCACATCATATTATTACCTGACATTAGACTTAATAAAAACTATTTTACATCAACGAGAAAAGTTCTCACATAAAGGAAATTATGGACACGCCTTGTTAATCGCAGGGAGTAAGGGGAAAATGGGGGCAGGAGTACTATCTGCTAGAGCATGTTTAAGAACTGGTGTTGGTTTGTTAACAGTTCTTATCCCAAAAAATGGAGTGCAAATTATACAAACCACTGTGCCAGAAGCCATGTGTATTGGTGATGCAGCGGATAATTACATTTCAGTTTTACCTGATATAACTAACTTTGATGGGGTAGGTATAGGTCCAGGATTGGGAAAAGAGAAACCAACACAAAATGTACTTAAACTATTAATCCAAAATTCTATTTATCCATTAGTGATAGATGCAGATGCAATTAATATTATTTCAGAAAACTTAACATGGCTATCTTTTATCCCACAAAACAGTATTCTAACACCCCATCCAAAAGAGTTTGAACGTTTAGTCGGTAAATGGTCAACTGATGAGGAAAGATTAGAAAAACAGAAAGTACTATCCACAAAAAAAAAACTTATTGTTGTTTTAAAAGGAGCGAACACTTCTATTAGTTTACCAGATGGTACTGTTTATTTTAACTCAACTGGTAATGCAGGAATGGCTACTGGTGGAAGCGGAGATGTGCTTACTGGAATGCTTACAAGTTTGTTGGCTCAGGGCTATTTACCTAAAGAAGCAGCTATTTTTGGAGTTTATTTACATGGATTAGCTGGAGATATTGCAAAGAATAAAGTTGGAATTAATTCATTACTTGCTAGTGATATAATTAATTGTATATCAAATGCTTATAAAAAATTAACCAACTAAGAAAAGTATCAAAATAAAAATGTTATTTAATAACTCTATTTTTTGGTACATTTGTTTTTCATTAATATAAAATATGAATTTAGAATCAATTATTTCGATTACCGGTAAATCTGGTTTATTTAAAGTGATTTCACAAACTAAAAATGGTTTGATTGTAGAATCAATTGTTGATGGTAAAAGAATGCCTGTTTATGCATCTGAAAAAGTGAGTGCCCTAAACGACATAAGTATTTATACACATAAAGACGATATGCCTTTAAAAGAAGTGTATGAAAAAATGTATAAAAAAACTGCTGGTAAAGCAGCCATCGATCCTAAATCTACTCCAGAAGAATTAAGAAGTTATTTTAAAGAAGTAATAACAGATTTTGATGAAGAAAGGGTTTATAATTCTGATTTAAAAAAGTTGTTCTTGTGGTTTAATCTTTTGATTGAAAAGAAATTATTAAA
>PFUQ01000125.1:0-6394 GCA_002790175.1 Flavobacteriales bacterium CG_4_9_14_3_um_filter_32_8 | reverse complement strand
AGTAAAGAAAACAGAAAAAGATAAAAAAGTAGTTCAGCCAAAAAAAATAGTTAAAAAACCTGTTGCTAAAACATTTACACCAAAACAATCAGGAGCTAAAGGTGGTTCTAAAACTTCAATGCCTTCTAAAAAAGGGGGGTAATGCTTTGATTGTAAATAAAAAATAAGATTAGTTGTTTTTTAACTAACCTTTTTTTTCAAATCGTTTTAAGATTTAATCAAATCAATTTTTAGTTCTCTTTTGGGGTCGCTCCACATAAAATCCTTTATGTTTCGGTCTTTTTCAATATCAACATCCTCTTGATAGTTCAATTTGTTTTTTCTACATTTATAACCTAGAAAAATTAGCAATCATGAAAATAAAATCGTTATTACTTGTCATTTTAATTGTTATAGGACTCCATTCTTTTGGTCAAGATACATTGGCAATGTATAGAGAAGGAAAGCTTTGGGGATTTATCAATTTAAAAGGAGATACACTTATTGAAGCTAAGTTTGGTATATGTGAAGATTTTAATAGTGGATTAGCGAAAATTGGGATTGATAAGTTTGTTAGACCAAACGGAGAAATATTTTATGTTAGAAACTATGTAAAAAGAAATCTTATTGATGTACGTGAATTTAGTGATGGATATTTGGGAGTGAAAGTGATAAATTTTTGGGGTTATTTAAATACAGAAGGAGAATTAATAATTCCAACTAAATACATATATACTACAGATTTCATAGATGGGTATGCCGCTGTACAGACAAAAGAAGAGTTTTTTATTATTGATAAAAAAGGGAATGAGCAAAAAGTGATGAATAATGAAAAGAAAAAAATTTCTTACATTAAAAAGTTTTCTGAAGGTTTAGCGCCCATAGAGAGTAAAGGGGATCTTTGGGGGTTTGTAAATGAGAAAGGTGAAATAGTTATTGGAACTATGTATTTAGGAGTTGGTTATTTTAAAGGAGGTATAGCATGGGCAAGAACTGTTGATAATAAAATTGGCTTCATTAATAAAGAAGGCGACTGGGTAATTGATCCTTTATATGATACAGCTAGTGACTATGATGTTGTCAGTGGTTTGGCTAAGGTTCATGGAAAAGATGGTTGGGTATATGTAAATATGAAGGGAGAAGAAAAAAAATTCGAAAATTCAAGAGATCATCAACGTTTTTCCGATGGAATGTGCCGTGAAACTAAACAAATGGGTAATGCAAAAAGTGGATATTTAAATAATGAAGGAAATTGGGCTATTGAACCAACATATGGTATTGCAGAACATTTTAATAATGGCTATGCCGCTGTTAGATATAAAAATAATTGGGGTGTGATTGATAAAAAGGGGAAATGGATTATAGAGCCAAAATATGGTTATATTAAAGGGTTTTATCCTGTAGATTAATTTTATTTCTGAGTTTGCAATTTGGAGAAATTGCAAACAAAATATTTTCAAAAAAAACGTTTTAAAATTAAATTTAAAAATCAATTTTAGTTCTTTTTGGGGTTGCCCCACATAAAATCCTTTATGTTTCGGTCTTGCTCAATGTCAACATCCTCTTGATAGTTCCATTTGTTTTCATTAAAAAAATAAGCATCAAAACGATTTAATGAAGGACCATAATATTCGTAAATTCCTTCTAGTGAAGAACTAGCAGGGACTAAAAAATCAAAAACTATTTTCTTTTCTTTGGGATGGTATTTTAACGACATCACTACATTCTCGGAATATTCAAAAAGTACCCTTTTTTTTGTTTTTCCTTTATTTTTAAAAATAGGAGCCCCAAGTTTAATAGTGCCATTATTGCCAACATCAATAACATCAATAATTTTTTTGTTGGTCAAGTTATTATTGCCATCCCAACCTAATAGCGTGTAATAATTTTTACTTAATTTTTTATCGTAAATTATTTTGTAATACAAAGCTCCGTACCACATTTTAGGAACGAGGACTTTTGTTTCAGGGTTCATCATTTCATCAGATTGATCAACTAATTCAATAACCTGAAAGGTTTGCCCCTTTTTTTCTTTTTTTAGTTGTAAAAAAGCAAAATATTCGAAAGTGCCATCATTTAAAGGTAAAGCCCAATTGTAAATTTTTAATTCATTTTCTTTTAAGATGCTTATGGTTTTTAAGGAGTCAAATTGATATTCGAAAGAAGCCTCATTTATTAACAGTTCCTTTAAAGTAGTTTTAAATTTTTCGTTGGCAACATATTTTTCTTGGTCAGAGATTTCACTAATTAACTGTTCTCCAATTGCGTTTAATTCAGTAATTGCAACATCAAAATCGATTGTTGTTTTTTGAGAAAATCCAAAAGCGGAAAAACAAAAAAGGAGGAATAATATTGATGACTGTTTTAACAATAGTAAATTTAATTATATTTCAACAACTTTACCACACATATTTCAGCATAAAAAAACCGTGTATATTAGTTATACACGGTTTTATGAAGTTAATATTGCACAATAAAAATTATGCGTTGTGCATACTTTCTTTTTTAGTAATCAATTCCGCTTCTGTTTCTTTTACATTTTCATCAGGAACACAACAATCTACTGGACAAACAGCCGCACATTGTGGTTCATCATGAAAACCTTTACACTCTGTACATTTGTCAGGAACAATATAGTAAAAATCCATACTTACTGGTGTTTGAACCGCATCCGCATCAACTGTAGATCCATTTTTTAACTTAAAATTACCTGAAACATCGGTTCCATCACTCATTTTCCATTCATCACCACCTTCATAAATTGCATTGTTTGGACACTCAGGTTCGCATGCTCCACAATTAATGCATTCGTCAGTTATTATTATTGCCATTTTTTTAAAAGTTTTATGTTAGTAAATTTGTCTGCAAATATAAATAAATGAGTTTAAAAAAAAGAATAAATGCCTTAGTTCTCTTAGGGTTATTTTTAAAACAGTTTGAGAGTTCTGTCCACAATAAAGCTATTCAACACATCAATACTATTTTTTATAAAGAGTTTAAAGAATTGGTGGAAAGACAAAAAGCGTATAATGGTTGGTTTACTAAAGAAAATGTAATTACATCAATTACTGAAATTGGAAATTTGTTAAATGAGGATAAACTCCAAAACTGGATTTCTTCTTATCACATCATAGAAAAGCCTAACAAAAATATTGGAGTGATAATGGCTGGTAATATTCCTTTAGTTGGTTTTCATGATTTTCTTTGTGTGTTAATTTCTGGAAATAAATTACAAGCAAAATTAGCTTCGAATGATAACACCTTAATTAAAAAAATAGGAGAAATACTGATTTTTATTGAACCCACTTTTATCGATAAAATTTCTTTTGTTGATAGATTGGAGAATTTTGATGCTGTAATTGCAACAGGAAGTAATAATACCGCACGATATTTTCATCACTATTTTTCTAACTACCCTCATATTATAAGAAAGAATAGAACTTCTATCGCCATCATCAACGAGTATGATACTATGGAAGAAATTAAGCCTTTAGGAAAAGATGTTTTTCAATATTTTGGATTAGGGTGTCGAAGTGTTTCAAAACTATACATACCAAAAGGATACCGAATGGATACTATTTTTAAAGCTTTTTATGATGATTATCAAGAAGTTACTAATAATAATAAATATGCCAATAATTACGATTACAATAAAGCTGTTTATTTATTAGGCAATAATCAACTACTGGATAATGGATTTATTCTACTGAAAGAAGATGCTAGTTTAGCTTCACCAGTTGGTGTTTTGCACTACGAATATTACGATTCATTAGCTCAATTACAAGAGCGATTAGTTGGTGAAAAAAATGAATTACAATGTATCGTTTCTAGTAAAAATACACCAATAAAAACGTTAGCTTTTGGTCAAGCTCAATCTCCAGCACTTGCTGATTATGCTGATGGTGTTGATACACTGAAATTTTTATTAGAGTTGGTTTAATCGCTTCTTTCTAACTAAATCAGCAATAGGAACGTTGTTTAAATGACTATCAATCCATGAGAAAAAATCAAAAAAGTGAAGTGAAATTGATTCTTCTGGAGTTTTGATGATTTCAGTTAATGTGCTTTTTAATTGATGGAATGAATTGAGTTGCTCTTTTTGAGATTTCACAAGATAATTGGAGTTTGCTTTTATAAAAGTTAAAACAACTTTATCAAACTTATTAATTTTTCTAATTTTCTTTAAATTATTGATGCACTGATTGTGCAAATAATCAATTGATTCATAATTTTTTGCTTCAAAATGAACCAAAATATTAATAATGTGTCCATAATAATAAATATTAGAAGTTACATCATTTTTCTTAATGCTGTAATCATTTAAAAAAATGTTTAACCAATAAATTGATTTGGAATATTCATTATCAAAAAAATTGATAATTGCAATGTTTAAGTAAAACAAAAGTTTATTGATTTCATTGGTTTCAGAATCATATTTTTTAAGATTTTTTTCTATTTTAGGAATAAGTTTCAGCCCTTTTTCTACATCGCCAATTTCGCAATAAATACCTAATTCATAGCATTGGGTTACATTAAATAATAATGAATTGTAGGCGGAAATATTTTCAAATTGCAGGTATATTTTAGTCAAGGTTTCGTTATAATTATCAAAATTGTTATTCATTACTTGTAATAACAATAAGTTATTTAACGCAAAGAAATACTCGTTGCTAATAAGAATGTTTTTTCTGTCGGAATTTTCAATTTCATTAATTAATAGGAGGTATTGTTGATGACACTTGTTAAAGTTGGCTTTACTCATGTAATACATTCCTCTAAAATTGAGTAAAAATATCTTTTCATCAAAAGATGATGATGGCGTAATATCGAAAAACTTATCAGTTATTAATTTATCGTAATCTTTTATTTCCTTATCTAAATCATCAACAATTTTATTTTTTGAGAGTAATAAAAGATTAAAAGTATGATGCTTGAACTGAATTAATTTTGAATAATCAGTTAGTAATTCTCCTTCTTTTTTAAGAATTTCTTTAAGATTAGTTTGAGATTTTAATAAATATTTTCCTTGTTCCTTTTCGATATAAGATTCCCATTTTAATATCGTTAATAAAGCTAAATGATGCTCATATTTAGTTGCTATTTTTTTTGCTTTTAAAATTAATTTAGCACAATTTTTGAATAATCTTTTGTTGTAAAGAATTTCTATTTCAACTAGTAAATTATTCAACTCAATTCCTTGTGAACTATTTGAATGAAATCCTCTTAAGTGCTTTAATATTAATGATTGCAGTCTCGATTCTATTACAGTTAAATTTGTTTTTTTTGAAATTTTAAGTAGTTTTATAACCCTGTCAGAAGAAGAAATTTTATTTTTTTCAAGAAGATCAAACATCCTTAATTGCATTTTATTCGTCTTAATCAAAGATGCATTAATTTTAAAGTACCTTTTTTCACTTTTTGTAAGAGAATTGATTAATGCAATAAGTTGGTTATTGATCATAAAAGCAAAAATTTTATAAAGAATTAGACCATAAATATAACGATAATTATTGTTGGATAGAACTGATAAAATATACTTTTATTGATAGTAATGAAATTAAAATTTAACTACTTTTATTAAAAATTATTAGTTATGAAAATACGTACACTTATTTTTCTGCTTTCACTCTTCTTTTTTAATACTATCAATGCTCAAATTTTCTGGACTGAAAACTTTCAGAATGCATGTGCATCTTCATGTGTTGCTACAACTTATGTTGGTTCTAACGGAGCTTGGACTGTTACCAATACTGGTATAAATGGGGCAGATCCTAATGTTTGGTATGTGAGTGGAGCAGAATGTGGAAATAATGCAGGAGCTTGCGGTAGCGTTTGTGGTGCTACAGATCCTTCTTTACATATTGGTTCTAATGCTTCTGTGTTGGGTGATAATGGAGCCAGTTATTTAGCTGGTGGTTTAGGCTTTTGGTTTCCTGAAACAGATATTAGGGCTGAATCTCCTACAATTAATTGTGCTGGACAATCAAATATTACCATAAATTTTAATTATATAGAAAATGGACAACTTGCTATTGACAATGCGACATTGTGGTATTTTGACGGAGTTATTTGGGCACAACTTATTGATTTAGCAAAAACAGCTCTTACCTGTAATCCTCAAGGAATATGGACGGCTTATTCACAAATTCTTCCTGTATCAGCTAATAATAATCCATCTGTTAAAATAGGTTTTAGATGGGTAAACAATGATGATAATGTTGGTACGGATCCTTCTTTTGCTGTTGATGATATTACTCTGTCAACACCTTTCATAGCTGGTCCAACGGCAATTTTTGGTTCGTCAGACACTACTTTATGTGTTGGTGATTGTATTAATTTTAATGATTTAAGTACTGGTTCTCCCATTGCTTGGGGTTGGCAGTTTACTGGAGCAGCTACACTAAATTCTACTGTT
>PFUQ01000060.1 GCA_002790175.1 Flavobacteriales bacterium CG_4_9_14_3_um_filter_32_8 | reverse complement strand
ATTATCTTTTTTCACACATGCAAACCCATTATAAAAATCTTCAACATCATCATAAATAATACCTTTCCCAACTATTTTACCATCGAGATTAATAAACCCCCATTTATCACCATTCCTTACTTTAGCAAAACCATTTTCAAAGAATTCAAAAGCATCATATTTTTCAGAAAAAACTTGTTTTCCTGTTTTATCAATTTGTGTCCACTTATTGTCTATTTTAACCCAAGTTTTTCCATTTCTAAAAGGCTTTACAGCCATAAATTGTGGTTTAATCACGAATTTTATATTTAAATCAACAAAACCCCAATCATCTTTTACTTTAATTGCAGCCATTCCTTCACTAAAACTGGACAAATAGTCTCCTTCTACTTTAAAAAATTTGCCTTTAGAAGACAAAAACCCCCATTCCTTATCCTTACTTTTAACAATTATGTAGCCATTATAAAAATGGTATAGAGGAAAAGTATAAAATACTCCTTCATTTAAAGAATTACCATTTTCATCAATTATTGACCATAGCTTTCCATTTTTTACAAAAGCAGAATAATCTTGAGCATTAACTGAGTTCGAAAAAAACATTACGAATAGGATACTTAAATAAATTAATTTTCTTTTCATTATTATTTATTTTTTTGATTATCATCAACAAATAACATCATAAATTTTGAATTAAACTATAATAGTCATTTTTTTTCAGGGCAAACGCATTTAAAAAATTTTCAAAAAGAATAAACTAAATTTGATTTAATTTTTGCCACAAAGACACAAAAACACACCAACGAAGTTAGCAGCGAAACAATTAAAAAAATAAAAAAAATGAGCCAAAGTTTCACTAAGTTTTTTTTTGTGTTTCTTAGTGACTTTGAGCCTTAGTGACAAATTTTTGTTTTTTACAATCCATGCTGAATAGTTAAAAAAATCTAAATGCGTTTGCCCTGATTTTTTTTACCCCAACTGTTACGTTTTGGCTGTGAAAGGTAGGTGTATCAATAAATTAATTAAAACTGAAAATAGATAAATGCTTGTAGTTCGGAAGACATGGCTTGGTAAACTCCAAAAACAGTTGCCACAGCAATAATTATTTTTACAGGAAAAGGAAGGTTAATAAAAATAGAGGTGTACCAATCTTTTGTGCGAGTGGGTAGCCAATGAATAACGAAGCCCAAAAGCATTATGATAAAAACATTGCTATACGCATAAAGTACATCGGGAATTAATACTACACTAAAATTGGTACGTATTTGTTTTAAAATTTGCCAAGTAGCTTCCATGCTTTCTGCTCGAAACCAAATTCGTGTAAAAGTGATAAAATTAAAAGTGATAAACACCTTAACAACAATAGCCAGTATGTTGTTGTAGTTTTCGTAAGGACTAATTTTTCTCCACAGTTTATATACCACTATTCCAAAACCATTTAATCCTCCCCAAATTACAAATTGCCAGCTTGCACCGTGCCACAAACCACCTAATAACATGGTAATTAAAAGATTAATATTAGTGGTTAACCATATTCTAAAACTTTTTATCCAAACTGCTAAAAATGTACACAATAGTGTCATCCAAATAACTGCATAAAGGATTAACATTTTACCAGAAATTAAGATGATAAAAGCTATAATAAAAGTTAAAGCAATCCAAGTTCCAATGGTACCACCACGGTTTCCACCCAATGGAATGTATAGGTAATCTTTTAACCAAGAGGAAAGGCTCATGTGCCATCGTTTCCAGAATTCACCTACATTTTTGGCTTTGTATGGCGAGTTAAAGTTGACAGGTAACGTAAATCCCATCAATAAAGCAACACCAATGGCAATATCAGTATAACCCGAAAAATCGGCATAAACTTGTAAAGAATAGCCATATAAAGCCATTAGGTTTTCGAAGCCAGTAAACATCAAGGGATTATCAAAAATTCGATCGATAAAATTGACGGCAATGTAATCGCCAATAATTATTTTTTTGGTTAACCCTTTTAATATCCAAAATAAAGCCAAGCCAAAATTGTATTTGGTAAGGAGGTAAGGTTTGTATAATTGAGGAATAAATTCTGCTGCTCTAACGATTGGGCCTGCAACCAATTGTGGAAAAAAAGATACGTAAAATCCAAAATCCAACATACTTCTTACTGGTTTTATTTCTTCTCGGTAAACATCTATCGAGTAGCTGATAGTTTGGAACGTGTAAAACGAAATTCCTACGGGTAAAAGAATTTGATTGACCGAAAAATGGGTGCCTACATTATCGTTGGTCCACTGGGCAAAATGATTAAAAACTTCATAATTAGTATGAAATAATTCATTAAAAGAATCGGTAAAGAAATAAGCGTACTTAAAGTAACACAACACAAAAAGGTTAATGATAACGCTAGTAGCTACAAAAATCTTTTTATAGAGTTTCTTTTTGGATGAATAAATAAGCAATCCGATGATGTAATCAGACAAGGTAGAAAATAAGAGAATACTAATAAATAAACCACTTGTTTTGTAGTAAAAGAACAAGCTAACAATAAATAAATAAGCATTTCTTAGTCCTCTTTTTTTATACAGTATGGAGTAGAAGAGAAGTACAACTGCAAAAAATGCCCAAAAGAAAAATTGGGTAAATATCATGGGTTCACCTTCGTTATATGTAAAAATGTGTTTTAGGTTCTCAAAACTAAAAAACCAGTCAATCCATTGTGATATGTTGCTTATCTCATTCAAAATTCAAAGAGGATAGTTCTGTTAAGCTTTTTAGTTGATAATCTGCAATAGAGAAACGATGGTCGTTCCAATTTTCTTGGTCTGGTATGGCAATAACTTTCATTAGGGCTGATTTAGCTGCTAATATACCATGAAATGAATCTTCAATCACCAAACAATTGATGGGCTTTATACCGAGTTGTTGAGCGGTTTTAATAAAAATTTCGGGATGTGGTTTTCCATAACTTAAATTTTGAGCCGAATTAATTACTTCAAATTCATTTTCGATGGCTAATCGTTTTAAAATGATGTTGATTAAAGAGGGGGCAGAAGAGGAAGCTAATGCTATTTTAAATCCTTTTGATTTAAAGTATTGCAAAGATTCGTTCACTCCTTCCATTGCAGTACCTTTTTTAGAGATGAGTTCAGTTATTTTTTTTAATAAGTCTGCTTCAACTTCTGCGATTGTTTTACACGTCCATGGAGTTTTAGTATGCCAATATTCCACTACCTCATAAAGTCGCATACCTTGTGTAATTCTACATTTTTCTTCCGTAAAATCTAAACCTACTTGATTGAAAGTAAAAATTATTGCTTCTCTCCAAAGTGGCTCGGAGTCAATGATGATACCATCCATATCGTATATTACTGCTTTTATTGAGTTCATTTAGTTTAGAGTTTAGGGTTTCATTTTCAAATGATTATCATACTCCTTTATCAAAGCTGAAAACATTAAATCTCCCATTAAAATATATCCTTCTTTGGTTAGGTGAACTTTGTCGTTTTTAGCAAAACCGTTTTTCTGCCAGGTTTTAACAGACCCTAATCCTCCCATCACATTAAACATATCCCACATTCCTCCATTGTATTTATTAGAAAGTTGAATCATCACCTCTCTGGCAACTAACGCATTTTTATTAGGGTATCTTTTTTTATAATAACTGTCGTTGTTGGTTACAAATAAAAATTCCGTTTTAGGGTTAACAGATTTTATCCATGCCACTAAGGTATCATAATTGTTTTCGTAGCAATTTGCACAAAAATCAGGGTCATAAGCATCATTAATGCCAATGCAAAATATTACTAAATCAGGGTTGATGGCTTTTAAATGTTTGGTAAACAGTTCACACTTTAAGTAACTTTTGGTTCTTGCTCCATTAACTCCAATGGAAGTATAAATAATTCCTGGATCATCATTATCTAAACTTATTCCATACAAATTAAATGAGGAGGGAAAAGTGTCTTCTTTGTAGATTAAAAACTCGATAGAGTCTTGATAAGTATTAAAAAGAAATTCGGTATAACCAATTTCTCTATTTATTCTGATTAAGGAACAGGTGTCGGAAAGTAGCGTAATGCAATAACTAGTGGAATCGATATCATGAAAAATTTTAACACTGTTAAAATCATAATAAGGAGTGTTATCACCTCTAAAAACGAGTTTAAAAGTTGCTACGCTATCTTTAGTTGAAGCAGTTATTCCAGAAACGCCCCATTTTGAATGATGGTTGGCTACTGCATTTCGGAAACCTTCCCATATTCCTGTAGATGTGATTTTGTAATAATAAGGATTATTGGTTTGTGCTAACTTATAGGGGAATAAAAAACCTCTCCCGCCATTTAAGTTGGGTGAAAACTTTTGAAAATTGGTACGCATTTGGTCCGACCAAATATCTGCCTGAATGTGAGAACCACCAATTTGCATCACATTTATTTTTCCTTTTCCTTCAAAAATCAAGGTGTCTAATTTGGTAAAAAAAGTATTAAAATTAGAACTACTATTATAGAAATGAACGTAATTAGAATCGTAAACAACAAAATCGTGATTGGGCAGAAGGTGAGGATTTTCCTGCCCTTTACTAAATATTGCAGATAATATGAATAGTAGGGTAAGTATATTTCTATTGAATACTATCATTTGCTATTGATTTATTTTTTTGATTGGGGTGTTTATATTCTTCGTATAGTTGAAATAGTTTGGCATTAAATTCTTCGGCTATTTTTTTTGCCCCTAGTGGACTAAAATGAGTGTAATCGGATGCTGCTAATGATGGTTCAGCAGCAACCCATTTGGGCATGGAGTTTTTTCCTCCCATCACTTCGTACATATCCCAAAAAATACAGCCAGAATTGATTGCTGCTTTTTTTAAGGCATCTCTAACTCCTTCTAAATAGGGATAAGTAACATATTCTGTTTTTTCTTTGATAGACATATCGCCAGGACCAATTACAATAATGGCTGCATTTGGATTTAATTTTTTTATAAAATTAATTTGTGATTGAAACCAACCACCATAATCGGTACATGCTTTCTCCGAATCGATATAAGGAATTGTATTTCCTCCAAACTCCAAAATAATAAGATTAGGGGCTAAGTTGGCATACATGTTTCCAAGTAATGTTGCATCTTGTTTAGTAAAGACTGTTCCTGATGAACCTCGAAGCGGAATATTATCCATAACAATACCTGTTCCTCCTTCTAAAGATATCCCATAAATATCGGGGCTATCACTTCCCGAAAAAGTAATCATAATTTCTTCTGGCGTTGTCGAAAAGTTGGCATTTAAAGTTTGAAAAGGAGTATTAGGTGTTATTGTTCCGGTTTTTACTTCCGAGCCATCTGCAGTAATTTTATAAGCAATATTGGTGTGCGAATTGCTTAAAAATATTCGCAACTGAGAATAAGTTTTTGTTCTGCCGTAGGAGATTCTTGGTTTTTTTATCTTTACCCATGCTTCATATTGAATACTGTCATTTATTATTAATGATGTTGGGAAAGGAGCAAATCTCGAAAAACTCATTAATGCACCATATTTCCTGTGAGGAATAGAACTGTCTATATTTCCAAATCCTGCATATCTTGTCCAATTATCTGAATATTCGATGTTTACGCTCATGGAAGGAGCTACTTGGATAATTGAAAATAACCCAACACCATAACCTCCAAATTTATTTTGGAGTTCATTTCTAAGAAAAGAGGTAATTCTATCGGCTTCAATTTGAGAATCGCCATAGTGCATAATTCTTACTTTTTGATTGTTAGCGTTGTCTAGGGCTTCAAAAAAACGATGTAGGGCAGATTTGCTTCTATCGGTTACTTGAAACCTTTTTCGAAATTCTTGTAATGAATCTAATTTGTGCTGAATAATTGCAGAATCAACTTTGCTTAACACCACTGTAGAATCAAATAAACTGGCTACATCTTTATTGTAATTGGCTAAGCTATCATTTTGATTAGGGGGTGAGAAAAAATCGCCTATTGTAGGAAATTGCAAGGTTATACTACCAATTTTTATCCCTTTTTCAGGAAAAAAAAGCATAATCAACAGTAATAAAACCATTACAGTTATCAAACTTATCCACGAAAAAAGTGGGTTAATAGTTGATTTTTCTTTTTCTATTTTGTCTTGATTTTTAATACTTGACCTGCTTTTATATTTTCATCAATTTCATTCAACTCCATAATATCTTCAGCTGATATTCCTGGAAAATTTTTGGCAATTAACCATAAATTATCACCAGATTTAACAGTATAAGTAATAAAGTTTCCATTAGATTTTTTGATAGTATTAATTGTTGGTTTCTCTTGTTCTTGGGATTGATTATCTTCTCCAATTTCCTCAGTTTTCTTTGTCGAAGATTTTTTATAAATAGTTAATTGCTGACCAATATTAATTCGAGTGCCATTCAAATTATTCCAATCTTGTAGTTGTGATACTCGAACATGAAATTGGCTGGCTATCGTGCCTAAAACATCACCAGATTTAACTTTATAAGTAAAAGGTTCTCCATCTTTAGGTATAGCAATAGAATCTATTTTTGGTTTTAATACTACAGAATCCTGGTAAAAGTAAATACTATCTTTTAATCTCATATATTTTTCTTTGCTTCCTTTTGGAAAATAGGCGGTAAAATTTGAAGGAAAAATTTCTACGTTTAAGGTTGGGTTTAGAAAGGTTAATTCAGTTAAATCGATTTGCATAACATCTTTTAATGATTTGTACAGTAATTTTCGTTCAATTTTGATCGTATCAGCCGCTATTATTGGATTAATTTGAACTGATCCGTAATTATCATAATTAGCAATATAATTCATTGCTACAAAAGCCTGAACAAAGTCTCTCGTTTCTTTTGGTAAATTGGGATAGATGGCTTCGTATGTTTTCTCTTTAGAACGATTGATGTACTTATTTACTGTTGTAACACCACACGAATAAGCAGCAAGTGTTAATTCCCAGTTGTTATATATTAAATATAAATCTTTTAGATAGGAAGTGGCTGCTTGTGTAGATTTTTTAAAGTCTTTACGTTCATCCACTAATTCATCAATTAGTAATCCATATTTTATGGCTTGTGGATAGTTTAAATGCCAAAATCCAACACCACCAATTCCATTGAAAGAGTACGGATTAAATGCTGAGCAAACTGCTGGAATTAGTTTTAATTCTTTTGGTAAGTTGTTGGTTTGTAGATTTGTATCAATAATATTTTGATAATAATTAAGTAAACTGAATAAGGTTGGACAAGAATTTTTCTTCAAAGAAAAATAAAAGATTAAATATTCATTGGTAAGATGATTGGAATTGGTAGGAAAAGAAGAACATAAAAAATTATTATTAAACTGACAGATAGTGTCTAAGTCACTCATTGATCCTTCATAATGGTTTTTCCATTTTTTCCCTGAAACGGTTTCAGAAAGAGAAATCAATTTTATGTTATAAGGACATTCCTTTATTTGTTTAAATTCTATAGCATATACAGTTTCATAGTTTACTTTCTTTTTATTTTTTTGTCCATAAGTAATGGCAAAAAGAAAAGCAAAAAGAAATGTAAAATAGAATTTTAATAGGGGTGTTTTATTTTTTGAAATATCAATATACATTTAGATTGTAAAAATGCTTTATTCTATTGAAGATTTTATTAATTTTTAGCTTTGTTTATGAACAAAATACTGTTAAACTTAATTTTATAACCAATAAAATTAGTCGCGGGGAAGGAATATTATTTGATATAAGGTTCCGGTATCTTTAAGTCTTTCTATTGTTCCATCCAATTGGCTAACAAATATTTTTATCAACTCCATGCCTAATGAGCCATCTTCTTTTTCGAGCATACCTGTTGGCATACCCAAACCATTATCACCAATTAACAAAGAATAGCTATTTTGTTTTTCATCATAAGAAAGATGGATAATTATTTTTCCTTTTTTCTTATTAATAAAAGCGTATTTAAGGGTGTTGGAGATGATTTCATTAAATAACAATCCAAGTGGAATAAGGGTGTCGATACCAAATTTCACCTTATCAATTTTTATATCCAAAAATATATCGCAATTTATCGAATAAGTGGAAATCAAATCGTTCGTTAATGCCATAATATAATCTTGAAAATCAATAAGTGCCAAATCGCCTGTTTGGTACATTTTTTCATGAATTAATGCCATGGAACGTATCCTGTTTTTTGCTTCATCAAATAAAGCAATGGCTTTTTTATCAGAAGTATAGTTAGATTGAATGCTTAGCAAACTAATAATAACTTGCATGTTATTTTTTACACGATGATGAATTTCTTTAAGCAATATTTCTTTTTCATTTTTCTGACTTTCAATTAATGATGTTCTTTCTTTAACTTTCTTTTCTAACTCATTATTTACTTTAAGTTGTTGTTTTTCTTTAAAAGAAGATATTTTATAAATAGAATAAAAAATAAAAATCGTGAATAATAAAATGACCCACCACCTTTGCCACCAAGGTGGACTAATCTTAAAACTATAGGAGGTAGGGTTTTGATTCCAAACGCCATCTTCATTGCCAGCAATAACATTAAAAGTATATTCTCCAGGAGGTAAGTTAGAATAAGTTGCACTCGCTTTATTGGTAGCATCATACCATTTTTTATCAAATGGGGTTAATTGAAAACGATATTGTATATCTTCAGGAAAAGTTAAGTTGATGGCAGAATATTCAAAAGTTAAATGGTTTTTGTCATTTTCCAACACCAGATGTTCTGGTAAATTACTCCATTTAATTAAATCTTTCGAATACCCAAGCCAGTTTACGTTTTCGAAAAAGAGTTTAATATTATTAATATGTATTTTAGGTTCAAAAACATTCGTTCTATCTTCTGAAGGGTCATATTTTACTACTCCTTTAACCGTTCCTATCCATAGGTTATGTTTGTCATCTTCAAATATCGCTCTACTATTGCACTCAACGCCCTTGAATCCTTGTTTTGCTTTGTAATTTTTTATCTGTTTTATTTGTCCGTAGTTATCAAAGTTAATTCTATCAATTCCATTGTTGGTGCCCACCCACATGTTGCCATTTTTATCGCCTTTCAATAAATAAATTATATTAGAAGAAAGTCCATCAGTTACCGTTATCGATTTAAAATCCATTCCATCATATCTTACGGCACATCTATCTGTTCCAAACCACATTTTTCCATATTTATCTTCAGCAATGCAACCGATATATAAATTACAGAAACCACTAGATTTTGAATAGCTTGTAAAAGTGTTATTTGCATATTTGGTTACTCCATTTCCTGTTCCAATCCATATATTACCTTTAGAATCTTGGTACAATGAATGTATAAAATCGTGAGATAATCCATCTTTTACGGTATAGTTGGTAAAGTTGGTGTAATTGTATTTAGATAAACCACCACCATAAGTTCCAACCCATATATTATCCGACGTGTCCAATAATAAGGAACGTATGTTGTTGGATGGCAAACCATCATTTGTTGTAAAAGTCTTAAAAACTCCATTTTTATATCTCGTTAACCCATTGCTAGTGGCAAACCATAAATTACCATGTTTATCAAAAAGTGAAGCTCTTACGGTGTTACTTCCTAATCCATTGGTAGTAGTATATTGTGTAGAAGTAATGCCATTGTATTTAAAAATTCCGTCATCATTTGTCGAAACCCAAATATTATCATCTTTATCCGATGTTATGCTAAAAATACTTGGGTTATTTAATCCCTCAATATTATTGAAATAAGTAAAGGCTTTATTTCCGTATTTTATTAATCCTGCTCCATTGGTACCCATCCAAATATTTCCAGACCTATCTTCAAAAATTTTGGTAAGACTACTTGTTAAGAGACCATTTTTTTTAGTGATGTGAATAACTTTTTTATCATGTTGTATCACAAATGCACCATAATTAAAAGTAGTAATCCAAACATCTTTACTCTTTGAAATAAGTACATCGGTAACATCAATATTCATGATATCTATTGGAGTGGTTTCAAAAACAAAATCTTTTTTTTCATCAATGCTTCCAACTAGAAGTTTGATTAATCCTTTATCTGTTCCGATGTAAAAATTACCATCCACATCTTCTTCAATAGTACTAATATGATTGGAAGGAAGACCATCCTCTACTGTTATAAATATTTTTTTATCGTCGTGAAATAAAGTAATTCCTCCTTTACTTCCTATCCAAATATTCCCTTTGCTATCTTCTTTTATACAGGTAACTTCATTACTAATCAATTGGTTTTTTTCTTTGGAGTATTTTTTGAACGACCCATTTTTATAAGAAACTAATCCTAGATTACTTCCTATCCATATTGTGTTTGATTTATCGGTGTAAATAACATTGTTTTCATTGTCGTTGATAAGTCCATCTTTTCTGGAAAAGATAATAAATTTTCGACCATCATATTTGGTAACACCTCCCCAGGTTGAGGTAAACCAAATGTTACCTTCTTTATCTGTAGTAAGGTCGGTAACAATATCTCCAGCAAGACCATCTTTCTCATTGTACTTGGTAAAGGTTAATCCATCAAATTTGCATATTCCACCGCCAGCTGTTCCTATCCATAAATAACCTCTTGCATCTTGTGTAATAGCATTTACTGTTGATTGAGGAAGACCTTCTTCAACATTAAAATATTCAAAATTATAAGTTTGCGGAAAACAAACAGAATTTACAAAAAATGCAAATAGTAATAAATTATATTGATATAAATTTTTTATTATTTTAGTTTTAACTAGTTAATATACAATGTTAATCTAAAAAAGTAAGACTAAAAAAAATAATAATGTTAACCTCCAATTTTTTTAGTTTTCACATAACCTAAATTTATTAAAAAATCAAAAATCTTATCTTTAAATTCACCTTGAATAATTATTTCTCCATCTTTTGTGCTACCTCCAACCCCACATTTTGATTTGAGTTCTTTGGCTAATTTTTTTAAATCTTCTTCATTGCCAACAAACCTTGTAACAAGAGTTACAGATTTTCCATTACGTTGTTTACGGTCAATTTGTACTTTTAGTTCTTGTTTTTCATGATTTAGTGTAATTAGTTCATCATTTTCTTCCTCCAATTTAAAGTTTGGGTTAGTAGAATAAACGATGTTAGTGAATTTTTTCTTTTTGTTCATGGCACAATTACTTTTAATGATTGAGGCATTGCTTCTACTTCTATTTTATTTCCCATAATAATGGGTTCTCCATCAATATGAATTTTAATGTTTGGATTTATCAAGGTAATTTTTCTACTAACAATTTCAGTTGTAAATTTAAATTGATGAATTTGTTTTAATAAAAAATAGACTACAAAAATTGGAAAATAGATTAATGGAAATTTTTGTATAATCATTAATCGAATTAAGCCATCATCAATTATTGCATTAGGTGAAATAAAAACATTATTACCATATTGGCTCGAATTGGTAAAGGTAACTAACCAACCTTTTTTTATTATCTTTTCTTTTCCATCGTAGTGGATGATGTAATTGGTTGGTTGATATTTTAAAAAACCTGTTAATGCTATTTTTAAATAGGTCCAAAAACCTCTTTTTTTAGCTTCTGAAAATTTCCAACTGATATAAGCATCAAAACCAACTCCAGCAGTTCCAATAAAATACGCTTCATTAATTTTTACCGTATCAATTAATTTGGTATTTCCTTTATTAATAAGCAATAGTGCTTTTTTAATTTTTAAAGGAATTTTTAAATGTCTTGCTAAACCATTTCCAGAGCCTGTAGGAATTATTGCTAATGTTGTTTTTGTATGAATGAGTTGTTTTCCAATTTGATTAACAGAACCATCGCCACCAACAGCAACTATAATATCATATTTTCCAGCATTTTCTGCACTAATTTCTTCGCCATGCTTGTGCCTTTGAGTATAGTTGATATCAACATCAAATTGTTTTTTGTCTAAATAGTATTCTATTAAGTGCTCAACAACTTTTTGTTTTCCAATTCCAGAAATAGGGTTAATAATAAATAATATTTTTTTTTTGAATTGGAGGAGCATCTTATTTGTTGATAGATAACTTGTTATTGATTATTCTGTAGTTGTATTGTTGAATAATACCTTTAAGTAATTTTTCTGCTTTTAATTGATGTATTTTTTGTTGAGGAGTTAAATTTTCGATGAGGTTATTGGTTAATAAAGGATCGTTTTTTACATCAAAAAAATCGGTTGTATTTTCGCCATCAAAAATTAAAAAATAATCTTGATAAGCCAATTGATACGAGTTATTTTGGTAGTTAACAACATACTTTTCATTGGTGCTAAAAGCATTATTTCCGAAAGTAATAACTTCATTTTTCACCCCCACTAATCCTAATATTGTTGGAGAAATATCTATTTGTTGAAAATAATTACTATTAATACCTTTAAGTTGTTTAGAAGGGTCGAAAATAAACATTGGAATTGCATATTGCCCTAATCTAGTTTGGTATTTCGTAGCAGTTGAATTGGAGGAGTGATCGGCTGTAAAAATAAATAGTGTATTGTTAAACCAAGACATTTTTTGAGCAGTCTTAAAAAATTGTTTTAATGCATAATCTGTGTAGCCAATAGTTTCATGTACGGGAAGTGTACCTTTTGGAAATATACCAATATGTTTTTTGGGAATGGTATATGGATGATGAGAGGAAACTGTAAAAACTGTACTAAAAAAAGGTTGTTGTTTTTTGGTTAACTCAGTAGCAAAGTATTGAAGATAAGGTTCGTCAAATATTCCCCACAAACCATCATAATCTTTTTCCTTTTTGGGATATTCGTCCATTCCAAAATAGGCATCAACACCAGAAATTCCAACAAAACCATTAAAACCCATAGTGCCATTTGCTCCTCCATGATAGAAGGAAGTGTTGTAACCTTGCTTTTTTAGCATTTTTGGGAATCCATCTAACTTATTACTAGAATAGTTAGACAACACATAAGCGGAACTCATTAATTGAGGAAGTCCCGTTAAAATACAAGGTAAAGATTCAATAGAGCGTTGTCCGTTGGCATAAGCATTGTTAAAAACATAACTTTCCTTTAATAAAGAATCGATAAAAGGCGTATAACCTTTTCCATTATTAAACCCACCAACGTATTCTTTTGCAAAACTTTCTAAAATAATAAGAACTATATTTTTTCCTTTAAATTGACCAGACCCAGTTAATACTTTTTCTGGAGTATATATTTTCTCCAAATTTTCATCAGTAAAATAAGTTACTGGTTCAATATTATCTACTAAAGCAGTTTTTATAATAGTAAAAGGTGTATTAAGAACTATCGGAATATTTTGAGCCTGAGCATATTGTCCTGCATTAATAATATCTAAAGGTTTGTATTGTACTCCACCTCTCATACCAATTACTGTTATACTTAAAAACGCTGCAAAAATGGTAGTATGAATCAGATAATCTTTAACTGAATAGGGCTGAAATTTAAAGGTTGATTTACAGAATTTTTTATGTAAATATCTAGATAATATTAACAATCCGATAAGTAGCAAGTAATCATACCAAAAGTCAATAATATAGTGTGGCAACAGGTTGATAAAGTCATTTCCAGTACTTATCATACCAAAAAAATCGAAAGTGGTTCTTTTTAAACTAAAATCGAAATAAGCTAAATCGATGAGGTTAAGAATAATTCCAATGGTATTTGGAACATAAAAACTGATGTTTAGTAATTGACCATATCTCTTAAAATTTCGAAAAGGAAAGGGTAATAATTGTAAAAAAATTAATGGAGCAAATAAAAAAGAAATGGCTACAAAATCGAACCGAATACCATAAAAAAATAAACCCAATGGCACCTCAGAAAAGTGATGACTGTTGAACAGATAAAATAAGACTCGACAAAGTGAAAAAATAAGAAAGGCTATTCCCAGTTTTTTTATCAGCAATTTTAGATGTGATGAATAAGAGGTCATTAAAACTAATTGGGGTTAATGTTTATTCGTTTTTTTGGGATTATCAAATCCACATTTATCACAATCATGAGATTTTTTCTTAAAAATAAATCTGTAGCCGAGATACGCTAAAGCACAGGCTGCTATTAATAAAACTATAATTTCTTGTACATTCATTTAGCAGTAATTTTTTAATTTACTAATAAGGGAGTTCTAAAAATTAACATTTCACATCCCCTCTAATAAGAGGGGCAAGGGGTGTGTGAGTAAAAAGCTCAATTTTTAGAACTCCCTTATTGATTAATAATAATAAATCCAAAAACAAAGTTACATAAAATCAAGTAACTTTGCTTTCAATAAAAAGTTACAATTACATCAATGGAGTTCAATAGAAAAAATTATTCAAACCAACTACTAGTTGATATTTATAAAGGGATATTAAAACCTCGTTTGGTAGAAGAAAAAATGTTGATTTTACTTCGTCAGGGTCGAATATCCAAATGGTTTTCTGGTATTGGTCAGGAAGCTATTTCTGTTGGAGCAACAATGGCGTTAGAGAAAGAGGAGTACATCTTACCCATGTTACGAAATTTAGGTGTATTTACTTCGAGAGGCATTCCTTTAAATCGTTTGTTTTCTCAGTTTCAAGGAAAATTAAATGGTTTTACAAAAGGTAGAGACCGTTCCTTTCATTTCGGTTCAAAAGAGCACCATATTGTAGGAATGATTTCTCATTTAGGACCTCAATTGGGCGTTGCCGACGGAATTGCTTTAGGAAAATTATTGAATGAAGAAAAAAAAGTAACCCTTGTTTTTAGTGGAGATGGTGGTGCTAGCGAAGGAGATTTTCACGAATCAATAAATACAGCTGCAGTTTGGAAATTACCAATCATTTTTTTAGTGGAGAACAATGGTTATGGACTTTCTACCCCTTCTAGAGAACAATATGTCTTCAAAAATTTTATTGATAAAGGTATCGGTTATGGAATTGAAACTGAACAAATAGAAGGAAATAATGTGCTAGAAGTTTACCATAAAATAAGCCAAATAGCCGAATCCATTCGTAAAAAACCAAGACCAATTTTAGTGGAGTGTCTTACTTTTAGAATGCGAGGACATGAAGAAGCTTCAGGAACAAAATACGTTCCTCAGGAATTGTTTGACGAATGGCAAATAAAAGATCCAATAGCTAATTATGAAAACTTTTTGTTGAATGAAAATGTTCTTCGTAAAGAGGATGTAGAGGAGATTAAAACCAACTTAAAAGAAGAAATCAATAACGAATGGGAAATAGCTTATCAGGAAGATAAGATTAAACCCAATTTAGCTACTGAACTCCACGATGTCTATGCCCCATTTAATTTTAATGAAACAATACCACAAACATTAGCCAAAACGGAAAAAAGATTTATTGATGCCATTTCTGATGGGTTAAGACAAAGTATGGAGAAGCATTCTAACTTAGTTTTAATGGGACAAGACATCGCTGATTATGGTGGAGTTTTTAAAATTACTGATGGGTTTGTAGCTCAATTCGGAAAACAAAGGGTAAGAAATACTCCTCTTTGTGAATCGGCAATATTAGGAGCTGGTTTAGGACTTTCCATTAACGGACAAAAAGCAATGGTAGAGATGCAATTTGCCGATTTTGTTAGCGAAGGAATGACTCAAATTTGCAATAATTTGGCAAAAATTTATTATCGCTGGGGACAAAATGCCGATGTAGTTGTTCGAATGCCTACTGGTGGTGGAATGGCTGCTGGACCATTTCATTCGCAATCCAATGAATGTTGGTTTACACAAATTCCTGGATTAAAAGTAGTTTATCCCGCATTCCCATCGGATGCTAAAGGTTTGTTAATTGCTAGTTTTGAAGACCCAAATCCTATACTGTTTTTTGAACATAAAGGAATGTATAGAAGTATTAAAGAAGAAATACCTAACGATTATTATACACTTCCAATTGGTCAAGCCAAGTTAATTAAAAAAGGAAATGATGCTACAATTGTAACTTATGGAATGGGCGTTCATTGGGCATTAAAAACATTAGCAGATAATCCTCAAATTTCGACTGATTTGATAGACTTAAGAACTTTAGTTCCATTAGATACCGAAACCATTTATGCTTCTGTTAAAAGAACGAATAGAGTTATTATTTTACATGAAGCAACACTATTTAATGGAATAGGAGGTGAGTTGAGTGCTTTAATTAACGAAAATTGTTTTGAATTTTTGGATGCACCAATAATAAGAGTTGCTAGTTTGGATACGCCAGTTCCTTTTGCCGCTGAGTTGGAAAATCAGTTTTTGCCTAACGAAAGATTTACTGAAGAATTATTAAAATTGGTGAAGTATTAAATTAAATATCAAGGTGGGGTCTAAAAATTGATTTCTTTCAAAAAACAAAGATAA
>PFUQ01000118.1 GCA_002790175.1 Flavobacteriales bacterium CG_4_9_14_3_um_filter_32_8 | reverse complement strand
ATCGTAAATCCCAAATCGTAAATCCAAAATCGTAAATCCAAAATCGTTTAAAAGAAGTTAACAAAACCGAAGTGAATTTTTGCCGAACGAAATAAAATAGGATTGTCAAACTGCTTACCCAATGCATAGTTAATAGAAAATATTCCAGCTTTTGTTTCGAAACTAATACCTAAGCCAAAACCATAAGGTCGATCTGCTATAAAATCAGCTCTACTGTTATTTTCATAATAGGCTCCATTAAAAAACAAATACAAGTAAGAATTTTGTTCTAAAATGTAATGGTATTCTATGGTTTCAATAGTGTAGCTAGAGGCAAAAATAGATTCTTCATCAAATCCTCTCAATGTTAATAAACCTCCTATTCTCAATAATTCATTTTCGAAAAGATTTTCGTTAAACGTATATCCATTTTGTGAGCCTAATTTGAACACACTTCTTTTGCTTATGGGAACATAATAATCTACTGTTAAATCAGCATTGTATAAATTACTGTTTAAATTAATATTTTCATAAAGTTTATCATCAATTTGTGGATTTTTTTTGATGAATTTATTTCCTGCTGATCCGGTGAAAGTAACTTGATATCCTTTTCTTGGATTTAAGATATAGTCAAGTTGATTTTGGTGAATTCCTATTCCATAGAGTTTGGAAGAAATATCGGCATAAGAAGGCAAAACGGTTAATGTCGCAAAATTTGCTTGCGACAATAAACTCGATGATTTGTTGTGAAAAAATACACTAAAATAATTATTACCTTTAAGAATATACCTTAACCCAATTTTATGCCCAACGTCAATAAAGGTGGTATCTTTTTTATACAACTTAAAATTGTAATCCAGTCCAAATGGTGTGTTGACGAGAAAAGGGTAAAGCACATCAAACTTTAAATCTTGCGTATTTTTCTGAATTGCTCTCCAGTTAAAATCGAGTTTCTCTCCATGATGAAATGAATTAATCAAATTTAACTTTACATCTCCTGTAAGCCTCAATTTTCCAGTTTGTTCATCAGGTATTACTCCTAAAATTCCATTAAATTTACTGGCTTGTTTCTTTTTTAAAAATAGCACAACATTTGATTTGTCTTCCATAAAAACAACCTTCCATTTTTGTTCTTCTGAAACAAATGGGAGTTCTTTAATGCGAGTACTTATTTTACGAATCGCTTCTTCTTCATAAACATCACCTTCTTTTATTTTAATATAATTTTTGATGTATTGGTCAGATATGGTTGCATTTCCTTTAATAAGTACACTATCAATTTTATACAATTGGTACTTTTCGACGTACAATTGGGCTGACAACTTGTTTTCATTAATCACAATACTATCTAATTTTATTGAAGCAAAGGGATAACCATTGTTTTCGTAAAATAAAATAACTTTATTAAAAAATGTTTTTAGCTGATTTTCACTAAAAGGTTTGTTGTTATAAAGTTTGTCTCTAAATCCAATTTTACTAAGCAGTTCTTCATCAATGTTTTTGTTTTTTAAGAACGTCCATTGGTAAGTTTTCCCCAAATGAATAAACACATGAAAAAAAGAAGAATCGACAACAATACTATCGGTGGTAGCAATTAAAAAACCATTTTGCTGTAATTGGTTAATAACGCTTGTTAATTCATTGTTTAGTTCCTGCAAACTCAATAAATTTTTATAGGAAATGAGTTTAGAAGATTTGATTAAGGTATCATTAAAACTTATTTTTAGTTCAATTTTTTGAGCATAAATTTTTACACTAAACAGCGTAAACAGAATAATAGTTATGTAAATTTTAATTTTCAAGATACTAGTTTACGAAAATTTATTCTTTTTATTTGATTTGCCAATCAATTTCGGTTAATCCTCTGTTTTTTAATATTTCGTTGGTTCTAGAAAAATGTTTGCAACCAAAAAATCCATGATAAGCAGAAAAAGGAGAAGGATGAGCTGCTTTGAGAATAGAATGTTTATCTGCATCAATAAGAATCTCCTTATCTTGAGCAAATTTTCCCCACAATAAAAAAACAAGACCTTCTTGTTGTTCTGAAAGTTTTTGGATAACCACATCAGTAAAAATTTCCCAGCCTTTTTTTTGATGAGAACCAGCTTCATGAGCTCTAACTGTTAATGTTGCATTTAGTAATAAAACACCTTGTTTTGCCCAATTACTTAAATTTCCATGGGTTGGAATGCTTAACCCTAAATCTTGATTTAGTTCTTTAAAAATATTTTTTAACGAGGGCGGAATTTTTTTAGCTGCTGTTGGAATTGAAAAACACAAACCATGTGCATGTGGAATTGGTATGTTGTTAATTATCTCAAAAGAGTGGTAAGGATCTTGACCTATAATGACAACTTTTACTTTACTAAAAGGCGTTAAATTAAAGGCATTAAAAATGTCTTTTCCGAGTGGAAAAACCAACTTATTTTGTTTTTCTTGGGTTAAAAAAGATTTTAAATCAGCGAAATAATTACTTTCAAAATCCTGCTGTAAAGCAACCTTCCAGCCATCCTCAATTTTTGGTGCTATCGATAATTTAGGCATTTTATTAATTTATAACATTATTTCACAATTTACAAAATTGCTTAACATTAAGGTTGGGTTCTAAAAATTGATTTCTTTCAAAAAACAAAGATAATAAATAAGATGCAAGGCATATTTTTTTTGGAATAGCCAAGGCTATTCCAAAAAAATATAACGCAGTCAGATTGTTTGTTATATTTGCTCCCATTGGGTTTTCATAGTTTTTCATATACTGCTTCATCCGTCATCTGACGGAATCCAGATAGTGTTTCAAAAATTTTCATTGTCCCTAAAAAACTATGAAAATTTTGATGCGAATCAATTTTTAGAACCCATCTTAACAACTTATGTTAATAAGTTTAATTGTAATTTGGGTATTTTTTACTAAATTCGCAAAGATTTTTTTTAACAAAACTAAGTAAACTAGAATGAAAAAATTATTGATTGTAACCACAGCACTCTTTTTAGTAGCTATTATATATTCTTCTTGTAAAAGTCACGAAACATGTCCTGCTTACGGAAGTGTTCCAACTGAAAACACCAATCAAACTCCTTCTTAATTTTTGAATTGGATAGCACTTAAATCTGAATCAGATTTAAATCAACTCATTGAACTCTCTTTTCAAACTGAGTTTGGTATTGCTATATTTAAACATAGCACCCGTTGTTCTATCAGTTCTGTAGCTAAAATGAGATTATCCTCCTTCTGGAATTATGGAGAAGAACTTCCTATTTATTACCTCGATATTCTGTCATTTAGAACTATTTCTAAAATAATTGCAGAGCAATTTGATGTTAATCACGAATCCCCACAGTTAATAATTATTAAAAATGGAAAAGCAATTTATACTGCTTCCCATCTAGAAATATCAGTAAAAGACTTGAGATTATCCTTAGAAGTTAAAAGTTAAAGATTGTTGAATTGCTGGATCTAAACTCAATGCAACGGGACAAGATTTAGCACAATTCATAATGATAATCTTTTCTTTTTCACTAAATTTTTTATCTCCAAAGTTAAATTCAACCACAACCTCACTTATTTTTCGTGGTTCAGCACTCATAATTTTTGTAATAGTTACGGTTGTTCCTTCAATATCCATGTTATTATCTCGAGCTTTAATGCCAATTATAGTTAACATACAACTTCCCAAAGCTGTTGCGACTAAATCGGTTGGAGAAAAAGCCTCTCCTTTACCTTGATTATCGATTGGAGCATCTGTTATTATTTTTGTGCCAGATTTAATGTGAATTGCTTCCGTTCTTAAATTTCCTAGATATATTATTTTAGATGTAGCCATATATATACTCAGTTTTAGTGTTTACATTTAACAATGTAAAGATTGCATTTTATTTATTATTACTTTTGTTATGGAATGAAAAAATTACTAACTAATATCCTATTTGTTGTTTTAACACAAGCATTATTTGCTCAAGAAACTGTTTTTGAAGAAGGCAGAACTATTTACAAAAGAGAGAATGCTTTTGGTGCTATTATTCACACTGCTGGCTGGGGATTAACTTATAAATATGGAGTTTATACTTCAGGATTTACAAGAAGAATTTATGAAGTAGAACTAGTTGGGGTTAAACACCCCAAAGAAATTAAAAGTTTCAGTTCTGTTTTTGATAATTCCAATGGATATGTTTATGGTAAGTTAAATTCAATCCTAGTGTTGAGGTTTAGTATAGGGCAACATAGTACTTTTATTAATAAGCAAAGCGTAAGAGGAATTGATATTTCTTATATTTTGAACACTGGTTTATCATTTGCATACGCCAAACCAGTATTTCTTGAAGTAGTAGATACCTCCAAAACTCCTATCGAATATCCGATAGAAAGGTATGATCCCGAAAAACATCCACAAGGATTTATTATAGGAAAAGCATCATGGTTTAGAGGTTTTTTTAATGGAAAGTTTTATCCTGGTGCTTATATCAAAGCAGGATTAAATTTTGAATCGTCAAGACAAGCCAATAAAATTAATGCCCTAGAAGTAGGAGCAATTTTAGATGTGTATTTACAAAAAATACCAATAATGGCGAATGATTTTAATCGAAATTATTTTTTAAACCTATACGTATCTTTTACTTTTGGATCAAAAAAAACAGAATAAAATTGGAAAATCAACAAATAGAACAAAAAAAATTAAAAAAACCAGAATGGTTAAAAGTTAAATTACCTACTGGTGAAGCATATTCCAGCGTACGTAAAATTGTATCTGAACATAAATTACATACTATTTGTGAAAGTGGTAACTGTCCTAATATGGGAGAATGTTGGGGTTTAGGAACTGCGACATTTATGATTTTAGGAAACATTTGTACCCGTTCTTGTGGTTTTTGTAATGTAAAAACTGGAAAACCTTTACCTGCAGATACAGAAGAACCAATGCGAGTTGCTAATTCTGTAAAATTAATGAATGTTAAACATTGTGTAATTACTTCAGTAGATAGAGATGACTTAAAAGATGGCGGTTCTATCATTTGGGCAGAAACAATTAAAGCAGTTCGAAAAATCAGTCCTCAAACTACCTTAGAAACATTAATACCAGATTTTAAAGGAGAATGGGATAATTTACAACGGATAATTGATGTTGCTCCAGAAATAGTTTCACATAATTTAGAAACTGTTCGCAGATTAACCCAACAAGTTCGTATTCAAGCAAAATACGATAGAAGTTTAGAAGTTATCCAAAAACTAAAAGCAGCAGGAATGAAAACAAAATCTGGTATTATGCTCGGTTTAGGTGAAATAGAACATGAAGTGATAGAAACATTGAAAGATTTAAAGATTGCTGGATGTGATATACTAACCATCGGTCAATATCTTCAACCAAGTGCTAAACATCTACCTGTTGTTGAATTTGTAAAACCTGCACAATTTGAAAAATATAAACAAATTGGTTTGGATTTAGGGTTTAGATTTGTAGAAAGTGCTCCACTGGTTCGGTCGTCTTACCATGCCGAAAAACACCTTTTGTAAACACATTAAATTACCGTAATGTTTGCTCTTTATTTGAAAAAAGTACAAAAAAGTACCGTTTCTTAAATCTATTACTAGATAATTATAAATATTTTTTAACTTTATAATCGAAAACAAAATGGATTATTTTGATAATCATAAATAATACGTATCTTGTAACCCATTTCAAAAACAAATTAAAAAAAATTGAAAAATGAACATTAAAACAATTACTATTGGAATTTTAGCTGCAACACTAACTGTTGGTGGATATTTAGTTAAAGAAAAATTCTCTAAAACCCAATCTGTTTACACACCTAGAAGTATTACCAATGGAGGAGTTCGTGGAAATGCAGGTTATGCAGAATACTTATTGATGCTGAAAGCTGACCCAGCAACTGGAAAAATTGATTACAACATGGTTAACCAAGTTAGAAACGAGGTTATGGCTAGAAGCAAACAAAATAATAAAGCTGCTTTAGGCTTAAATTGGACTCAAATGGGTCCAGATAATGTTGGTGGTAGAACAAGAGCCATCTTGGTAGATCGATTTGTAGCCAATAGAGTTTATGCAGGAAGTATCGCTGGAGGTTTGTTTGTTTCTAATGACGGTGCTAGCACTTGGAATCCTATTAATAGTTTGGAGGGTTGTATGGGCGAAAATCTTGCAATCTCTTGTATTACTCAAACTTCCAATGGTAGAATATTTTTTGGTACTGGATCTGAATTTGAAAGTCCTTTTGGTACTGGTGGTAGTGGTTTTGTTGGTAACGGACTTTATGAGTACGTTCCTTCCACAGGTAGTGTATTGCCAGTTTTGACCAACCCAACCGCCGTTCCAAATAATAGTACTAGTGTACAACTATCATTTGTAAATGCAATCGCATCAAAAGGTAATCGATTGTATTTAGCAACAAAAGATGGTATGGTTTGGGCAGATCCTGATGGTTCAGGTTTTTATCCTACCGTTTTTAGTGGATGGACTAATCCCATCGAAGTTATATCTGGTATACCCGAAACAACAACTTGTAAAGATATTGACATTGCTTCCGATGGTTCCATGTTAGTTTGTTTCTCAGGAAAAGTATATACTTCTTTAAGTGATGGTTTAGGTACTTTCACTTCCAGTGGACATTCTGGATCAAGAGTATCTGGTGCAATTGCTCCTTCTAACCCAAATGTCTATTATTTATTAAGATCTCAAGGAAGTTTAAAGGGTATAGAAATTAGTTTAGATAAAGGAAATACTTGGAATGTTATTGTTCCTGCTGGTTCTCCTTGTGTTGATCCTTTTATGCAAAACGACTGTACTGGTGCACAAGGTGGTTATGATGATGCCATTGCTGTTGACCCTTCCGATTGGGGACATATTTTAGTTGGAGGAGTTCAATTGTACGAGTGGAGATATGCCTCAGGTTCTAATCCTATTGGTGGAAGTTGGTTAAAAGCTGCCAATTTATTTGAATCATCAATGAATCCTTATTATGTTCATGCGGATAAACATACGATTGTATGGCCAACTGCAAGTACCATTTATATTGGTAGTGATGGTGGTGTAGCTAAATCTTCTGATGGAGCAACCACTTGGCAAGAACGTAATTTAGGGTACAATGTTACCACCTTTTACGATGCTCAATGTGCCGCTAATGGTTGGTTTTTAGGTGGTGCTCAAGATAATGGTTGTCAATTATTCTCTTACCAATCTTTTGGAGAACCTTCACCAAAAGGTACTACAGAAATATCTGGCGGAGATGGTTTTGATGTTGCCTTTTCAAATCAAGGACCTGGTATAGCTTATACTACTTCTCAATTTGGTTATGTAGCTAGATTTGCCGGTGGTGGTGGTGGTACTTTTTATGACCCAGAATTGGAAGCATTGGTGGCAGCTGGTCAACCTTTCCATACCGTAATCGAAAATTGGGAAAGCAATAACGATGTTACTAGTGTCGATTCAATCAATGTTGTTTTTTCTGCTCCTGACACCTTGGTGGGAGGTCAAACTTACGAATACACCAGTTTATCTAATGGTTCTCCACTGTTTTATACTCCATCATCTACTATTTATGTAACTACTGGAGATACTATAAAAGTTCAAGATTACATCCAAAACAGATTTGCGTTGGCAACTAGTGCAGGTGTTTATTTAACTAGAGATGCTGCCCGTTTAAATGCTATTAATCCGGAGTGGAACAGGATAACAACTTCTGCTGTTGGTGCTATTTATTGTATGGAATTTTCTGCTGATGGAAATCATCTTTTTATCGGTTCAAACAATGGAATTAGAAGAATTAGTGGTTTAAATTTAGCGAATGATTCATTAGGTTTAGATATTAGATCAGGTTCTTCAGTATTGACTATATCTCTCCCATCTACTGTATCTGGAGTTGTAACTGGAATTGCTTCGGATCCAAACAATATTGATAATTTAATCATAACTGTTGGAGGTTATACAAATTCAAGTCATATTTACAAATGTACTAATGCCACTGGAGCGATGACATTAACTCAAATTCAAGGAACTGGTGCAACAGCTCTACCTAAAATGCCAGTTTACGATGCTGAAATCGATTACAACAATAACAACAAAGTAATTATTGGAACGGAATGGGGAGTTTGGACAACAAGTAACGCTTTTACAGGGGGAACAACTCAATGGACTGACGAAAGTTGTAATGGAATGACCCATGTTCCTGTGTTCGCAGTAGAGCAACAACATTTAAGATCAAATCATAGTGTTAATTCAGGTTATGTTTATTTAGGTACTCATGGTAGAGGTTTTTACATGAGTGGTGATTTATTTACCGCTATCGATGAAAATGAAAACAACATCACTAATAATAGTTTTGTTTCTAATCTATCGGTATATCCTAATCCTTTAAACAGTGCTGGTACGATAGCTTTTGATTTAAAAGAGAGTTCTCCAACTAAAATTAAAATTTATAATTTAACAGGGTCTTTAGTAAAAACAATAGACTTAGGAACTAAAGCCAAAGGAAACCATAAAATCAAATTTGACGCTTCATCGTTAAGTGTTGGTTCTTATCTTATTTCATTAGAATCTGGTGCTGAAAGAAAAGTTGCTAAATTTATTGTAACTCGTTAGTTCACTTCATTATACATTCAAAAAACTCTTCCGAAATTTATCGGAGGAGTTTTTTTTTACGAAAATGTTAAAAAAATACGAACATATATTTTTTGATTTAGACCGAACACTTTGGCATTTTGATGAGAACTCGAAAAAAGTGTTAAAAGAAATTTTTACAATTTTTAAATTAAATCAATCCATTGATTCTTTCGATTCTTTTTTAGAAAAATATCATGAAATAAATAATCAGCTTTGGGATGCTTATGAAAAAGACAAAATAGGCAAAGAAAAATTGCGTTGGAAAAGATTTGAAGACACCTTACAGTTTTTTAAAATAGACAATCAGGAGCTTTCTACTCAAATTGGAGATTACTACATTGATTGGTCGCCAAAACAAACATTACTTTTTCCACATGCTATTGAAACACTGGAATATCTTTCGAAGAAATATCAATTGCATATTATCTCCAATGGTTTTGAAGAGGTTCAGCACATCAAACTTACAAACTCTGGAATCATTCATTATTTTTCTACCATTATATTATCAGAAAGAGTTGGAGTAAAAAAACCACATCCTTTAATTTTTAAAAGAGCAATGAAGCAATCAGGAGCAAGTATCAAAAATTCTATAATGATTGGTGATGATTTGTATGCAGATATTTATGGAGCACAACGTGTAAAAATGGATCATGTTTATTTTAATTTTTATAAAACAGTACATGATAAAAAAGTGCAGTATGAAATTAACTGTTTGAGTGAATTAGTAAAATTTTTATAACAAAAAAGAGGCTTTGCAATACAAAGCCTCTTTTTTTAAATTAAAGAAAAAAATTATTTTTCTTCTTTGCTTTCTTCTTTTGTTGCTGCTTTAGATTTATCACAAGTTTTAGCTTTATCTGCTGAACAGCAAGCTTTTTTCGCATTACCTTTCATTTCACAAGATGTTTTTTTTGTGTCTTTTGAGGAAGCTTTTTTGTAATCTTTACATTCTTTTGTATCGTGTTTACAATCTTTTTTGTCACACTTTTTATCGTCGCCACAAACATTGGTAGTAGTGGTAGATGATAAGATAGTTTTGGTTGCAAAACTTGATGTAGAAATGAAACCAATAAATGCGAATGCTAATAATAAGTTTTTCATAGTATTAATTTTTTTATTTATTCGATTACTAAATTAAAGATAGTTAGTAAAATAGTATGTTAAGAAGATGTTAAATAGTGTTAAACTTTCCGATGGTCGAAATTCCACCTTTCACTTTATCATTCAATTTAACAGTTAATTGAACATCTAAGGGTAATAATAAATCAACTCTCGACCCAAATTTAATAAAACCACACTCATCTGTTTGCTTAACAGTATCTCCAACTTTGCCAAAAAATACAATTCTTCGAGCCATTGCACCAGCAATTTGTCGGTAAAGAATACTTCTCCCTTTTTCATCTTCAACAACAACAGTTGTTCGTTCGTTTTCGGTAGAAGATTTTGGATGCCAAGCCACTAAGTATAAACCAGGATGGTATTTGTAGTATTTTAATATCCCAGTAATTGGATATCGGTTAATATGCACATTTACTGGCGACATAAAAACAGATACTTGTAAACGTTTATCTTTAAAAAATTCTGTTTCTTCCACTTCTTCAATAACTACAACTTTTCCATCTGCAGGCGAAATGATGGTATTCTCAGTACATTTAAAATCTCTTGAAGGGCTTCTAAAGAATTGTAGAATTGTAATTAACAAAAATCCAGAAATGGCAAATCCAAGAAAAATAACAATATCATAAGCACTAAAAAAATAATGAATTAATACATTTAATATTGCAATAATAATAATGGTAATAATTAATGAGGGAATTCCTTCTTTATGAAATTTCATAAAATTTTAATATTATTAAATTAACTGTAAATAACTGTAAACAAAAGGAACTGACAATAATAATCCATCAAAACGATCTAAGATACCTCCATGTCCAGGAAGTATTTTTCCTGAATCTTTTACCCCTAAACTTCTTTTCAACATCGATTCCACTAAATCTCCCAAGCTAGCGAAAACAGCAATTAATATGCTAATAATTATCCAATTGATTAAGGTTAGGTGAGTAAAATAAATAGATAAAACAGAAGCAATACTAATGGTTAAAATTCCGCCGCCTATACTCCCTTCCCAAGTTTTTTTTGGTGAGATACGTTCAAATAATTTATGTTTTCCAAAATATCTACCCGATAAATATGCACCAGTATCGTTGGTCCATAGAAGGATAAAAAAGCCCAAGATAAGTTGATAGCTATAGTCATTGGTGAACTCAGCATTATTATAAAAACCGAGGTGAAAGAGCATGGTAAAAGGGATAACACTATAAAATATGCCTAATAGTGTGTATGCGATATTGACAAAAGGAGTTTCATTTTTCCTGAATAGTTCAACAATAAAAACAAGAAACATCAATACAACAGGAATCATTACTAATTTAGATTCAATATTTTGTTGAATAAGTAGCCCTAAAATCAGCATTAAACATGCTCCCGTTACTGTTCCCAAAAACCGAAGTGGTTTTAAATTTTTTGATTTTTTAACTAATCCATAAAATTCATCAATTGCAAGTAGCACAATGAGTGTAAATAATAGCAAGGTTAACGTAGAATTAAAATAGATGCCTGCAACTATTATTAAAATAAATAAAGTTCCTGTTATTGTTCTTGTTAACATGTTAACTTTTTTCTTCAGGTTTTATGTTAACTTCATTATTATCCTCTTTTATGTTTTTGGTTTCATCAGTTGATTCAACATTATCAATAGTTTCATCTATAACTGTTGCGATTTTTTTAGAAGTAATTTTCTCAGCTTTTAATTCCTCTTCAAACTTACTTTTACCAAAAATAGCTTCTAAATCATCTCTAAAAATAACCTCTTTTTCGAGTAGTTGTTCGGCTAATAAAATTAATTTGTCTTTATTTTCAGATAAAACTTTAAGTGTTCTTTGGTAAGAAGAATCAATCATTTTCTTTACTTCTTCATCAATAAGTTCTGCCGTTTTTTCGCTGTATGGTTTAGAAAAAGAATAATCACTCTGCCCACTAGAATCGTAGAAGCTGATATGACCAACTTTATCGCTTAAACCGTAAATACTAACCATTGCGTAAGCTTGCTTCGTTACTTTTTCTAAATCACTCAACGCACCTGTAGAAATTTTACCAAACATGAGTTCTTCAGCAGCTCTACCTCCAAGTGTAGCACACATTTCATCTAGCAGTTGTTCAGTTGTTGTTATTTGTCTTTCTTCAGGCAAATACCATGCAGCACCCAACGATCTTCCTCTTGGAATAATGGTAACTTTTACCAATGGGGAGGCATATTTTACCAACCAGCTAACAGAGGCATGCCCAGCTTCATGGTAAGCAATTGATTTTCTTTCATGGTCTGTTATTATTTTATTTTTCTTTTCTAATCCTCCAATTACTCTATCCACAGCATCTAAAAAGTCTTGTTTATCAACTTTCTTCTTGTCTTTTCTTGCAGCAATTAAAGCAGCCTCGTTACAAATATTAGCGATATCAGCACCAGAAAAGCCTGGAGTTTGTTTCGCTAAAAATTTAAAATCTACATCTTTGGTAATTTTAATTGGTTTTAAATGCACGACAAAGATTTGCTCACGTTCGTGAAGCTCAGGTAAGTCAACATGAATTTGTCTATCAAATCTTCCAGGTCTAATTAAAGCTCTATCTAACACATCGGCTCTGTTGGTTGCAGCTAAGACAATAACTCCAGTATTTGTTCCAAATCCATCCATTTCTGTAAGAAGTTGATTTAAGGTGTTTTCTCGTTCATCGTTCCCTCCTTGCATTGCTCCTTTTCCTCTAGATCTTCCAATTGCATCTATTTCATCTATAAAAATTATAGAAGGTGCTTTATCTTTTGCTTGTTTAAATAAATCTCTTACTCTAGATGCACCCACTCCAACAAACATTTCAACAAAATCTGAACCTGATAAAGAATAAAAAGGAACTTTTGCTTCACCAGCAACAGCACGAGCCAATAAAGTTTTCCCAGTTCCTGGAGGACCTACTAATAATGCTCCACGAGGTATTTTGGCACCTAAATCGGTATATTTCTGTGGTTTTTTTAAAAAATCAACAATTTCTTGAACTTCTTCTTTTGCACCTTCCAAACCAGCCACATCTTCAAAAGTAGTGTGAGTTCCACTTTCTTTATCAAATAATTGAGCTTTTGATTTTCCGATATTAAAAATTTGACCTGCTCCACCACCTGCTCCACCAGACATTCTTCTCATTAAAAACATCCAAATAGCTACAATAATAATAATTGGAAACAATAAACCTAATAAGCCACCAAACCAATCTTCTTCAGTAATAACATTGTATTTTAAGTTATTTTCTTTTGAATATTTTTGAAGAGATGCATAAAAACCATCTTCTGATAAAAATTCGAAAGTAAAATGTGGCCCCTTATTGGTTGCATTAGAAAAAACAGAGGGTTTGATTTTTTTCTTAAATTCATCTAATTCTAAAGCATTTTTTGTTAGTGTAACCCGAGCTATTTTTTTATTTTTAACAACAGTAACTTCCTGCACGTAGTTATTTAAGACTAGTTGCTCAAACTCTGTTTCGGAAATAACAGTTGAACTTCCATTGAAGTTAAATAATTGAACAGCAATCAATATAACTCCAATTATCGCATATATCCAATAAAAATTTGTTGGCTTCTTTGATCCACTTCCTCCTATGGTAAACTTATTTTTTTTCTTTGTTGGTTGTTCCATTAATATTTATTCTTCTATTTTAATAATTTTTGCATCTGCCCAAAGTTCATCTAAATTGTAGAAATTTCTGGCGTCTTCCTGAAAGATATGTACCACTGTGGTTACATAATCCAATATAATCCACTCAGCATTTCCAAAACCTTCAAAATGCCAAGGCTTTTCATTTAATGATTTTCTAACTTCCTCACTCACTGAATCTGCTAAAGCGTTGACATGAGTGTTTGATGTTCCCGTACAAAGAATAAAATAATCACAAACTGAATTATCTAATTCTCTTAAATCTATACCAACTATATTTTTTCCTTTTTTATCTTGTAACCCTTTAATAGCAATAGCTATTAATATTTCTGATTCTTTAAGTTGTTTTTTCTTCCCCATTCAAAAAATTATCATTTAAGTTTGCAAAATAACGAAATATATAGGAAGTAATTCATATTAATCATCTATTAAACCAAAACTTTTATTTCCATTTTATTATTAATATTTTTGGCATCAATGTATCAGAGGTTAGTTATCGGAAATAAAATTATTAAATTGGAGGAAGTAGATTCTACCAATAATTATATGCAGCAATTAATTTTAAACCAACAAAATGAAATTGAGGGGTTAGTTGTTACAACAAAGAATCAAACTTCTGGAAAAGGTCTTGGAGGTAATGTTTGGCATAGTGAGAAAGATAAAAACTTAACTTTTTCTATTTTATTAAAACCAAATTGTTCCATTCAAAATCAATTTTTAATCAGTAAGGCAATTTCATTAGGTGTGCTTGATTTTTTGAATGATTTAGGGCTGAAAAATGTTAAAATAAAATGGCCTAATGATATGTATATTGCTGACAAAAAAATTGCGGGAATATTAATTGAAAATTCGGTTCGGAATGGTAGTATTTATAGTTCCGTAGTTGGTATTGGGTTAAATGTTAATCAAACTGATTTTAAATCAAACATCAATTTTGCTACATCCATTTACAATGAAATGGGAAAAGAATATTTTCAACTAGATGAATTATTAAAACAACTTTTATTTTTTATTGAAAGGAGGTATATACTATTAAAAACCGAAAAAGTTAATGTAATTAACCAAGATTATTTAAAACACCTTTATTGGATTAATGAATTAAGGAATTTTAAAACTAAAAACGGTGCTTTTAAAGGATCAATCGTTGGGATTAATTCAATAGGAAAACTTCAAATAAAAAAATCAAATTCAATTAATGAATTTGATTTAAAAGAGATTGAGTTTTGTTATTAGTTGTTCTTCTATCGAAGCCAATTTTTTAATTCATTTAGATTGTTTGTTTTGTGTTTTTAACCATTTTTGATAATTCAATAAAATGTTAATGGGAGCATTTAAAGATTCTCCATGGTATGCTTCTTTCATTAAGAATACCTCAAATTTGATAACGAAAAAAGTACCTTTTTTTTGAACTATATTTTTTAGATAAAGTGCACTTAATAATTTTCCGTTTGTTGAAGGTGTATATGCTGAGTTAAGATAATAATTATTTAATCCATTACCTTTATTTTCTTCTATGCTATATAATTCATTTTTAGTTATCAAATTATTTTGAAAATATGTTTTTTGCTTAACCTTTATTTGTTTATTAGATCTATCCATAGAGAAAGTCATCTGAGTACTATCGGGATTTAAAGAAATATTTTTTATGTTTCGATTCACATCTTTTGATATATGTTCTCGCCTACGAAACATTAAGTCATTAGGAATGTTCATAAACTGAAATAGCTTTGTAGTAGAATATTCATAAATAGGAGATTTTAAGAAATTATCATCCGCCATATAATTTATTTTTGCATAATAAATCATAGGGAACAAAGGGAACATTTTTTCTATAGAAAGCATTGTATGAACTTTTAATACCCCACTAATTGTTTCATTCCAATTTGAATCTGGAATTGTAATAGTATATTCAAAATTATAATAAAATGTGGTATCTTTTTTAAGCATTATATCCCAAGAATCTTCCAGCATTTTAATAAACAAATTTTTAACTTCAATATGTTCTTCACCGACTCTAAATTCTTGTAAGTTATATGATATTGTATTTAAACAAATAGTAGTTACATTTTTTATAGAAATAATGGTATCATTAATGTTTAATCCTATTATTTTTATCATAGAAATGGGATATACTATTTTACAAATCCCATTAGAATCAGAAACACCTATGTATTTACCATTTTCAGAAAAAACAAATAAATCTGTTATAGGATTGTTATTATCGCAATTAAGAAATTGAATTTGTTGAGCTTTTAATGAAAAAGAAATAAAGAAAAATAGAATTAATCCCCATTTTCTTTTTTTAGCAATTTGATTATAAATTCTCATGATTATTATTCCTATAGAATCAAAATTGATGTTATTTCTTAATTATACCTAATAAAAAAGTTAATTGTTAGGCGTTAAATGCTAATTTCATGGTATTAAGATGTTATAATTTTATATCTCGTACATCATTTTTTAGGAAAATA